>NZ_CAURPW010000003.1 GCF_963526985.1 uncultured Campylobacter sp. | reverse complement strand
TATCGGTCGTAAACGGGACGTTTCTGTTTGACGCCCAGCTGCCCCTAGATGCGTACGGGTCTATATCTTGCATATGGGTTCTGCTATACCAGAGCCTTGGATGGCGAGTTTCGATGCTGTTGTCGTAGCCGACTGCTATGTTGTGCTTAAATCTCTCGAAATTTAGCTCCTTAGTAAGCGTAAAGGCGTTTGAGAACATTTTAAAGATGTTATTAAGAGATATAATCTAACTTATCCAAGATGTCCCAAGATGGATGCGCGTAACGAAAGATTTAATAAAACTATACAAGATATGTTCGTATCTTATAACGAAGATCTACTATTTACCGATCTAAATGAATTTAATCGTAAAATGGCCCATTGATTATAATACTATTTTAACTCATACTTCGCTAGGGTATAAGACTCCAGTGGAGTATGCTATAATGAAGGAGAAAAATTGCCGTATGTTGTAGACGCGGACATTTATTTGCGGTTTTTTATAAAAACATGTTAAAATTACAAACGACTTAAATTTTTGCTACATAAAATTTTGATTTGCTACAAACTTTAAGCTATATTTTATGAAAGGAAAATGCGATATAAAATCGTAGAAAAGCCGTATTTTAGAGCTTTATGGTGTCACGGGGGAGACTTGAACTCCCGACCTCCGGCTTATGAGACCAGCGCTCTAACCAGCTGAGCTACCGTGACGTTAAAGTTCGCAATTATATTCAACGTTTGCTTATATATTGATAAAATATTTTCATTTTTGCGCATCAAAGCGCCCAAAAGCCAAATTTTAAAATTTAAATTTGCGATTTTAGGGCACCAATTTGTCAAATTTAAATCAACAAAAATCCAAATTTGTGATAAAAACGTCAAAAACCAAAATTCGCATTTTCAAGGTGCGGGTTTTGCCGCTCAAATTTGGCGAGTTCAAATTCGCCAAAATAGGTCAAATTTGAAACGGCAAAGGCCGAATTTACTTGATAAAATAATCCCCGTCAAAGCTAACCAGCGAATACTTGCGCTCGCTGCCGATGCTACTAACCAGCTCGTCCACGTCCAAAAACTCGAGGCTATCCGCGCCGATAAATTTACATACTTCATCCGGCGTTTTGTTTGCGCTGATTAGCTCCTCGAAGCTCGGTGTGTCGATACCGTAGCGCTCAGGGTATTTTAGCTCGGGGCAAGCGACCTTAAAGTGTATCTCTCTAGCACCTGCGTGACGTAGCAGCTCGACGATCTTTTTAGAGGTCGTGCCACGCACGATGCTATCGTCCACGACGACCACGCTTTTGCCCTTGATCAGGCTTGCCATCGGGTTTAGCTTGAGCTTAACCTTGAGGTTGCGCATCTCTTGCGTCGGCTCGATAAAAGTGCGTCCGACGTAGTGGTTGCGCACGATAGCTAGCTCAAAAGGTATCCCGCTGGCGTTTGCGTAGCCTAGCGCCGCCGGCACGCCGCTATCAGGCACCGGCACGACGAAGTCAGCGCCAATCTTGCTTTTTTTAGCTAGCGTTTCGCCCATTTTTTTGCGTACTTCGTAGACGCTTTTGCCCTCGATGACGCTATCTGGGCGCGCAAAATAAATATACTCAAACGCGCAAATTCTAGGCTCTGCTTCAAAAAGGCGTACGCTCTCAAACTCGCTTTTGCCCTGCTCAAAAACCAGCATCTCGCCCGGCTCCACGTCGCGGATAAAAGTCGCGCCTACCAAATCAAACGCGCACGTCTCGCTAGCTACGATGTAGCCGCCGTCTTTTAGGCGTCCCAGAGAGAGCGGTCTCACGCCCCAGCGGTCGCGGATAGCAAAGACTTTATGGCGCGACTGGATGAGTAGGCAGTAGGCGCCTTTGATCTGTTTTAGCGCCGCTATGATGCGGTCTTGTAGGTGTTCGCTGCGGCTTCTAGCGATGAGATGTACGATGTTTTCGGTATCCATATTGCTCTGAAATATCGCGCCCTCGGCGATCAGTGCGTTGCGGACTTCGTCTTTGTTTACGAGGTTGCCGTTGTGTACGATAGAGACTTGGCCTAGCGAGTAGTTTGCGGCTATGGGCTGGGCATCGGCGGCGGAGTTTTTGCCTGCGGTGGCGTAGCGGTTGTGGCCGATCGCCATATCGCCTTTTAGGCTCTCGAGGTTCGCCTTGTCAAAGACTTCGGTAACTAGCCCGCGACCTTTGACGGTTTCTATACGGCCGTTTTCGCATGCGCTGATGCCGCTTGCTTCCTGGCCTCGGTGTTGCATGGCAAATAGTGCATAATATGCCGTTTTTGCCGCATCTTTAGAATTAATCACTCCAACTATCGCACACATTTTTTTCCTTTTTTAGGGGCGTTATCTTTTTGCCTTATGCTTCGTTAAAATTTAAATTTCAAGCTCGGCAACCCGCGCGGTTAGCCTACGCTTAAAATTTAAATTTCGCCTCGCCTAAGTCAAAAATATCGCCGCCGATTTTCTGTAATTTTCAAGAAAATATCAAAATTTAACATAAAAAATAAGGCGAAATATCGCGAGATGAATTTGAAAGTTGCGTAGAAAATTTGGACGAGGCTAGACGTGCGGTCTGCCGCAAGCCCGAATTTTCAAGCTCTTTCAAAGGCGCTCGCGAGATAAGCCGTTATTGTCTCACAGCCCAAGGCAATCATCTATCCCGTACAACCCGCTTTGCTGCCCCGCAACCCAAATAGCCGCCTTTATCGCGCCCTTGGCAAAGGTCGCGCGGCTAGTGGTGGTGTGATTTAGCTCGATAAACTCGCCCTCGTTGTAAAATCCGACCGTATGCCTGCCCACGACGTCGCCGCCTCGCACGGCTAGGATCGCGATCTCGTCTTTGCTGCGAGCTCCGACCATACCGTCTCTGCCCGTTACCAAAACGTCTTTTAGATTTAGCCCTCTAGCCGCCGCTACGCACTCGCCAAGCGTCAGCGCCGTGCCGCTTGGAGCGTCTTTTTTGTGTCTGTGGTGCTGCTCGACGATCTCGGCGTCAAATTCGCGCAATGCTTTTGACGCAAGCGCCGCCAATCGGTTTAAAACCGCGACGCCAAGGCTCATGTTGGTAGCGTAAAGTATCGGCATCGCCGCGCTTGCTAGCTTTAGCAGGTTCGCGCCGTCCTCGCCTAGACCCGTCGTGCCGATAACTAGCGGTTTTGGGTCGGTGCGGGCGTAGTTTAGCAGGTTTATCGCGCCCTCTTTGATCGTAAAGTCGATAACGACGTCGCAGTTTGCAAAAAGCTCGTCAAATTTATCCGTGAGGATAACGCCCTGCGGCAGCGCAAGATCAAGCGGCTCTATCGTATAAGCCGCGCTGAGTTTCGCGCCAGGCTCGTTTTTTAGGCACTCGATGATCATACGTCCCATTTTGCCGCTTGCGCCGTGGATTCCTATTTTTACCAAAATTTATCCTTTAAAATTTGGGCTAAATTTAGCATAAATTTTATAAAAAATAAATTTAGCACGGCCGCCGTTTTCGTCGCGCGCGGGCAAAAATATTAAAAATCGCGCTATATAATCGGCTTTTTAAATTTAAAGGACGACGATGAGGAAAATTTTGTTTTTATTTCTGGCCGTTTTTGCGGCGAGCGTTTTTGCTAAACAAGCGCCGATAGCGCAGGCCGCTGCTAAAACGTGGCAGACGGATGCGAATTTGAGCGCATCAAATTTGACGGCGAACGATAAAAACGCGCAAAAGCTAAATTTGACCCAAGACCCCGCTATCATTAGCGGCGAGCTAGCAAACGGGCTAAAATACTACATCAAGGAAAACAAGCAGCCCGCAAATTCGGCTTATTTTTATCTAGTCGTAAACATCGGCTCGACCGACGAGCGCGAAAACGAGCTGGGACTGGCGCATTTTACCGAGCATATGGCGTTTAACGGCAGCCGTGAGTTTAACAAAAACGAGCTGGTTAAAAAGCTAGAGAGCCTAGGAGTGGCATTTGGCGCGGATCTAAACGCGCAGACTAGCTACGATCAGACGAGCTATCTGCTAGAAATCCACGTAAACGAGCAAAATTTAAAGGACGTTTTTCGCGTTTTTCGCGACTGGATCGACGGCGTGAGCTTTGACGCGGCCGAGCTGGATAAAGAGCGCGGCATCATCGTCGAAGAAGAGCGCGCCAGAAACACGCCCGCGTATAGATTTTACATCAAAAACCGCGTGCCCGAGCTATACGGCGATAGCATCTACGCCAAAAGGTCGCCCATCGGCGATATGAATATCGTAAAAAACGTCGACGTAGCGACTATAAAGGGCTTTTACGGCAGGACGTACCAGCCTAGATTTATGAAATTTATCGCAGTCGGCGACTTTGATAAAAAGCGCATCGAGGAGATGATAAAGCAAAGCTTTAGCTCCGCTAAAAACACGAACGACTACGCAAGCCCCGATAAAACTATCCCTATAAAAAGCGGCTTTAGCGTAAATAACTACGACTCGGCAGAGATCGGGCTAAACTCTATAAATTTGATCTTTACGCAAAAGTACAAATTTGACGGCGAGATCCAAAGGCTCAGGCAAAATTTGCTCGCAAACTACGTCTCAGACCTCGTCGCGATGATATACGAGCAGCGAAATTTGGCCCTGCGCGGGCGATTTTACTCGCCGATAATCGAAGACCAAAACGTGCTTTACGCCTTTGAGATAAACGCCGTCGAGGATGATTTTAGTGGCGCGCTTAGCGATCTGGCGGGCGTTTTAAAGGGCGTGCAGAAATTCGGCTTTAGCAAGGCGGACTTTGAAAGCGCGAAAAAAGATTTTATAAATTCAGCCAAAAACGCCTATCTGCAAGCGGGTAACAAGCGCTCGAGCGCAGTCGCGGCAAATATCGAGGAGACGACTAGGATCGGCGGGGTGCTGCTAGGCGACAAGGATCTGCGCGACGTTACTTTAGCGCTGCTTGAGGACATTAGCCTCGAGGACGTAAACACCGAATTTAGGCGGGTACTGGCCATCGACGCAAAAAATTTAAACATTATTAGCGCCAAAGGAGCGAAGCTAAACGAGGCCAAATTTGATCAAATTTGGGCGGAGGCAAAGCCATACGACACGCTAGCTTCAAATCAAGCAAAGAGCGAGCTTTTCGACTACGGAGCGCTAAAGCCTAAAAATTTCGTCTCGAAAAAGTATAACGAGAAGCTTGATTTTTATATTTACGAGCTGCCAAACGGCGCGCGCGTGGCATTTAAGGAGGTAAAAACCAAAAAAGACGTCGTCTGGTTAAGCGCGGTTAGTCGCGGCGGCACGTCAAATTTGCCAAAACCAAAGCAGGGCGCGCTAGCCGTAGAGGTCTCAAACGAGAGCGGGGCGGGGGAGTTTAGTAACTACGACCTGGCTAAAATCCTAAGCGGCAAGCAGCTAAGCTATAGCAAATTTATCGATCAGCTTTCGCAAGGATACAGCGCAAGCTCGGCTAGCGCGGACTTCGAGTGGCTTTTGCGCGCGCTGTTTTTGGAGTTTAGCGAGCCTAGATTTGACGAAAACGCGCTAAAAAAGACGAAAATCAACGAGCTTGAAAAGCTGGAAAAAACCAAAAATCTGCCCGAGCGCAAATTTAGCGACGAATTTGCGAGATTTTTCTACGAAAACAACCCGCGAACGAACCCGCTCGAGGCCGCAGACGTAAACGAGCTGCAGATGAACGACGTAAAAAAGATAGTGAAAGAGAAATTTACCAACGCTGCTTCGTATGATTTTATCGTGGTCGGCGATCTAAATTTGACTGCGGTCGAGCCGCTTTTGCAAAAATATCTGGCAAATTTACCCGCACGCGCACAGCGTGAAAGCTTCGTAGATGACGGCGTAAGGACGATCACGGGCGAGCGGGAGTTTAAGCGAAGCTACCAAACCACGCAGCGAAGCGACGCCGCGATGATAATGAAAAACGAAAACGTGAAGTATTCGCGCCCGGAGTTACTGCGCGTAAACGCCCTATGTGCGGTGCTTTCGATGATGTTGCGCGAGGACGTGCGCGAGGACCGCGGGCAGGTTTACGGCCTGGGCGTGCATATGAATCTCGCAAAATATCCGTACGAGAGCTTCACCGCGCATTTTGGCTTTACGGCTGCGCCTGATAACGTAAACGCCGTGCTGGGCGAGATAAAATCAAATGTCGCCGAGCTAAAAGGTGGCGCGGACGTCAAACGCTACCTGCAAAATTTCAAAAAATCTGCGCTCGTAAAAATGCGCCAATCATACGTTCAGGGCGAGTTTTGGACGCGCGCGCTCATGCGCGAGCTGGTTTTTGGCGATGAGATTTTGAGCCTTGGTGAGTATGAAAACGCGGTAAATGCGCTCACCGAGCAGGACGTGAAAGATGCGGCGAAGCTCTATCTGGACGAGAAAAACGTCGTGATAAGCGTGAATAACCCCACTTTGGCGAAGTAAATTTAAGCCTCGGCGGTAAATTTGATTTGCTGCCCGGGCGACCGAGCGAAATTTGGCTTTAGATTCGGCTGGGAGCTGTTAAATTTGAAGCCGAATTTTCCCCTCGTCAAACGAAATTTGAGTTAAACTCGCTCAAATTTAACTCAAATTTTCGCCAAACTTTTTGCCTCCTTTTATCTATTTATTTGTAAATTTAACTCTGGTCGGATTTACTTCGGTTGCCGTCTACGTAAATCACCTTGGCTGGGTTGTTTTTGGTTTTATATATAAACCATCTTATTTCATATTGCCTTTTTTCTTCATTTGCCCATTTTATAAAAGCTCTTGCGTCTTTAAACGTTGCATTTTCGTCGGGGCAGTGTTGTTTGTAGAAATTTATATCTTTATCAAATTTTTCTATCATTTTCGGGTCTATCGGCTTTGGTTTGTATTGTAAAAGACCGTCTTCATATAGTAGCGAATAAGGAGCATATTTGTATTTATCATACTTTTTCTTTATCTTTTCTTCAGCCTCTTCGTCTCTGCCTTGATTCATTTTATAGATGTATTTCTCTTTTTCTTTCGTAAAAGATTTTAATTTATCATAGCACACCTCATACGCCTCCTTTAGCTGCTCCTTAGTCGGGGCATTGGGAAGGTCGTATTTTATAAATACCTCAAGCATAGGTTCGTAGTCTTCGTAATCATCTAGGATGGCCCAGGCGCTTCGTTCTAGAGGCATGTTTTTCTCTTCTTCTTTTATACCTTGTAGTCCGTTTGCCATTTTAAACTCTTTGGGTTTATACCCCATGCTTAGCATTAGCTCTGCCATTTGGGGTAGGTTTTTCGAGACTACGTATTTAAACGGCTCTACCTTCTCGCCATCACAAGTTTTGACGCAGGTCGGATTATTTATGTCTGTATCAGGGTATCGTCCAGGATGATCGGGGTCGATAGCATAATTTATGGTTATGTCGTTACCGTCTATTATTAGCGACGACATCCGTCCGTAGCCCTCTTTTGAGTTTAATATAAAATAAGCCACATACTCCACCTCTTCAAATTTAACCCCTTTTTCCAGTAGTATTTTGGCGGTATCAAGGGAGTTTAACATAATGGCGTAAGCCATAGGAGATAGACCAAATCTATCTTTAGCCCTTATATCGGCTCCTAAATTTATTAGAGCATTAGAGGTATTTATGTCGTTTCTAAAAGAGCTGTACATCAGCGGGGTTCTTTTATCTCTCATACTCACATCGGCGGTTAGGTTGTTATCTTTTATAAATTTAACTACGAAGTCCGTATCTTTTCTATCAAGAGCGGCCCTTAAAGGTACTAGCGTAGCGTTTTTCTCCTCGTCGCAAACGATATTTGCGCATCTAAAACCAAAATCGTCTATCTCCTCTTGCGTTACGTATTTAGCTAGCTCGGAGTTTGGGTCTATTTTAGTGTCCTGGTTTACGGTATAACTAGAGGAGACCGACTTTGATTTTGAGCCGACTTCAAACCTAACCGCTAGGATAAAAAGACCCAGAAAGACGGCTATATAGAATATGCCTTTGATGATGTTTTTTAGGATTTTAAGTAGGGTTTGCAAATTCGATCCTTTTTGCTCATGATTAAATTTGCAAAATCTTAACCAAATGGCGGTTAAATTTGAGTGAATTTGAAGGCGATAAATTTGAAAAATGCGGTGAAATTTAAATCAAGGCAAATTTGACTAAATTTAAAAGGACGAAGCAAAACTCGGTAAATTTGAGAAAATTTGAAGCAAAAGGAGAAATTTAGCCGAAAAGCTCGGCTAAATTTGATAAATCTTAGTGCAAGCTCTCGATGTAGCTAAGCGCGCTAAGGGCCGCTACCGCGCCGTCTCCTGCGGCTACGATGACTTGTTTTGGCGCATCTTTTCTGATATCGCCTGCGGCAAATAGTCCAGGCAGGCTAGTTTGCATCTTTAGATCGACGCTCACTTGGCCGCCAGCCTCCATATCGCACAAAAACTCGCCGTTTTCTTGGCGGAGGACGTCGTTGTTTACGTTAAGTCCGACGAATACGAAAACGCCCGGCACTTTTAGATCGCGCTCGCCCTCTTTTGTATTTATGATTAGGCCTGCAAGACCTGCTTTGTCGCCGTAAGCCCGCTTGATCGTGGCGCTAGTGATAAACTCGATTTTGGCGTTAGCGCGAGCCTTTTCTAGCGTGACGGGAGCGGCGCGAAACTCGTCTCTGCGGTGGATGACGTAAACGCGCGAGCAGATGTTGGCTAGATATAGGGCCTCCTCGATCGCCGTGTCGCCGCCGCCCAGAACTGCGACTTCTTTGTTTTTATAGAAAAATCCGTCGCAAGTGGCGCAGGTGCTCACGCCTCTGCCGAAAAACTCGTCCTCGCCCGCAAAGCCCGCGCGGCGCGGAGTAGAGCCGGTGGCTACGATGACTGCTTTGGCCTGTTCTTCTTTGCCGCCTTCAAGCTTGACCGTGAAGCTACCGTCTGAATTTTTTACCACGCGCTCGACGCCAGCCATCTCGTGCTTTAGTCCAAAATGCGTACACTGAGCGACCCACGTACTCATGAAGTCGATACCGCTCTCGCCGGGCGCTTTTTGGCCCGGATAGTTTTCTATCTCGGAGCTGCTCGTGATCTGGCCGCCCGGCATTCCTTTTTCAAACATTACGACGTTTTTTAGTCCGCCGCGAGTGGCGTAAAGTCCCGCGCTAAGTCCGGCAGGACCGCCTCCGATGATCGCTAAATCTAACATATTTTTTCCTTTAAATTTTATTTATTTTCGAATCCTGTTTATAAATGCCGCCCTTTTGCGCCTTTAGCTCCACGCTAGCTGGCAAAGCCGTGATATTTAGGACGTGCATCAGCTTTAAAATCGTATTTATATCCGAAGCGATGAAATTTATATTTCCCTCGCTTGGCGCGCGTTTTTGGAGCAAGTCCACGGCGACGATTTTTAAATCCTTATTCGAAGTTTTTAAAATTTCTCTCCAGTTTGATTGGTTGGAGCTAAAAACCACGAGTAAAAATTTATCGTCTTGGGGTGCAAAAATTTGAGCCTGCTCGTAAAAAACCAGCTCGTTAAAATTTACGAATTTATACTGCGAAAATCTGTAATTATTGTAAGCAAATACGCCTGCTACCAGCGCTGCACCGATAAAAGACGCAAAAACGGAGGTGAGAGGAAGCAGGCTTCCTCCTCGTCTAAAAACCATTAAAGAAGCGAATTTATCTTATCGGCGATGGCTTGTTTTGACTGCGCGCCGACCATTTGCTCTACGACTTCGCCGTTTTTGAAAAATAGAAGCGTAGGGATCGAGCGGATGCCGAATTCTACGGCTAGGTCTTGCACTTCGTCGGTGTTTACTTTGCAAATTTTAGCTTTGCCCTCAAACTCCTCGGCTAGCTCGTCGATGACCGGAGCAAGCATACGGCAAGGTCCGCACCAAGGCGCCCAAAAATCTACTAGCGCGACGCCCTCTTTGGCGACGTCGAAATTCGCAGTCGTTAGTTCTATGTATTTTCCCATTTTATTCTCCTTATTAAAGATAGTCGTAATTATACACGAAAGTATTTAAATTTTAGCTAAATAAGAATTTTTACAAACTAATATTTTCTATCCACTTTATCTCACCCTTTTTTATCGTGATCAAATCGACCTGAAAATCGGCATTTGCACTGTTTTGTAGCAGATAAAAGTCGATAGTTTTTAAAATTTTATTAAATTTAGCGGGCGTGAGACGGTACTCCGCCTCGTAGTCGCCCTGCGTAGCTTTGATTTCAACGAAGTGCAAAACGCCGTCTTTTTTAGCGATGACGTCGATCTCGCCGAATTTGGAGCTAAAATTTCTAGCGAGTATCTCGCAGCCGTTTTTTAGCAAAAAATCGCAAGCCAAATCCTCCGAGCTTTTACCGAAAAGATACGCCCTAAGCCCCAAATTTTACTCTTCTATCCTCATCATAAAAGGCTTTTCTTTTACAAACTCTTGCTCTTGCAAAATTTCCATAGTGCGTCTCACGTCCTTTTCTACGCTCGTGTGCGTCGTAAAAAATAGCGTCGCATACGGACTTTCGTCCTTTGGTTTTTGCAGCAGGCTATCGATAGAGAGGTTATTTTCGCTCATTAAATTCGTGATTTTAGCCAGTACGCCGACTTTGTCCTCGACTCTAAGCCTAAAATAATACTTCGTGCAAATTTCGCTCGGATCTAAAAGCTCAAGCGCGTTTAGCTCAAACGGCGCCTTGTAGCCTAGCATCGGGGATTTACCGTCTCTAGCGATGTCGATCAGGTCGCTAATGACCGAACTTGCCGTCGCGAAACCGCCAGCACCCGGACCGTAAAACATCGTCTCGCCGACTGCGTCGCCCACTACGCTCACGGCATTTGTCACGCCGTCTGTTTTGGCTATCATTTTATCTTTGGGTACTAGCGCCGGATGCACGCGCAGTTCGACCTTGTCGCCGGTTTTTTTGGCGATGGCTAGTAGCTTGATGACGTACTCGAAATCGTTGGCGAAAAAGATATCCTCGGGTGTGATGCCTTCGATGCCTTCTATCAGGATGTCTTCGGGGTTGCCGTGTACGCCGTATGCGATGCTGGCTAGGATCAGTAGCTTATGCGCCGCGTCAAAGCCTCCGACGTCAAATGTCGGATCTGCCTCGGCGTAGCCTAGCTCCTGGGCTTTTTTTAGCGCGTCCGCGAAATTTGATCCCTTGCTCATCATCGAGGTTAAGATATAGTTGCTCGTGCCGTTTAAAATCCCGTTGATGCTTAGGATATGGTTGGCGCTAAGGCCCTCGCGAAGGGCTCTGATGATAGGTATGCCGCCCGCGACGCTAGCCTCAAAGCCAAAGGGCGTATTTTGCGCCAAATTTTGTAAGGCGTAGCGGTGATAGGCCAGTAGCGCTTTGTTTGCGGTTACGACGGCTTTTTTGCGCTCTAAAATTTTGCTAACGACCCTAAAAGGCTCCTCGACGCCGCCCATAAGCTCGACGAAAACGTCGATATCCTCGCGCCCCAGGACGCTATCTATATCGTCCGTGAGAGGGATGGCGACGTCTCTTTTTTTGCTTAAATTTCTAACGACGCCGATAACCGGAACTATCTCCTCGCCGCACCTTGCCGCGATTAGTTTTTTATTTTGGAGTAAAATTTTAGCTACGGCTTCTCCGACCGTGCCGACGCCTAAAATGGCTATATTCATGCAAATTCTTTCAGATATTTTTTGACGTTTCTCGCCGCTTGGCGGATACGGTTTTCGTTCTCTATAAGAGCAAGGCGCACGTAGTCGTTACCGCCCTCGCCAAAGCCGATACCCGGGCTCACCGCGACGCTTGCTTTAGTAAGCAGCTGTTTGGAAAACTCGAGGCTGCCGATGTTTCCGACTTGCGGCGGGATTTTCGCCCAGATAAACATACTGGCGCTTGGCTTATGCATTTCCCAGCCCGCGCTTGCAAAAGCTTCTAGCATCACGTCGCGGCGTTTTTCGTAAATTTGACGGATATCTTCGACGCAGCTTTGATCGCCGTCTAGCGCGACGGTTGCGGAGACTTGTATCGGGGTAAACATACCGTAATCAACCCATGATTTTATCTTTTTTAGAGCGGCGCAAAGGCGTTTGTTTCCGCATAAAAATCCTACGCGCCAGCCCGCCATATTGTAGCTTTTTGATAGCGTATAGCACTCGACTGCGACATCTTTTGCGCCTTCTACCTCAAAGATGCTAGGCGTCTTGTAACCGTCAAAAGTAAGGTCTGCGTAGGCGATGTCAGAGATCACGTAAAAGCGCTCTTGTTTACTCATCGCCACTAGCCGCTCGTAGAAGCTCTTTTGCACGGTTACAGTAGTTGGGTTGTGCGGGAAATTTACGACGACGTATTTAGGCCTCGGCGAGCTTGAGTGGATCGTGTGAAGTAGATCTTCAAAAAATTTATTTTCGTCAAGCTCGAATTTATCATTGTATTTTAGCGGCATTTTCGCTACGCTACCGCCCGCAAACAAAAACGCCTGCGTATGGATAGGATACGCAGGATCTGGCACAACGGCTACGTCGCCCGGATTTACTATCGCTTGAGCTAGATGCACGAAGCCCTCTTTGCTGCCCATAACGGCGACGGCCTCGGTATCGGGGTCTAAATTTACGCCATATTTGCGCTTGTACCAGTTGCAGATAGCTAGACGGAGTTTGTAGATACCGGCACTTGCCGAGTAGCCGTGAGTCTTGTCTTTTTGCGCGCTTTCGCAGAGCTTATCGACGATGTGCTGAGGAGTGCGGCCTTCGGGGTTTCCCATTGAAAAGTCGATGATATCTTCGCCCGCTCGGCGCGCGGCCATTTTTATGGCGTTTACCTCGGCAAATACGTAGTTTGGAAGCCTTTCAATCGTATTAAATCTAATCTCGTCAAACATAAATTTTTCCTTATTTTAGGTAGATTTTGAGCCCTCGTTTGATATTTTCTAGGCTGACCGCATCGTCGATCATCAGGTATTTTGCATTTTGCGGAAAGGAAACCTTTAGGCTATTTATAGCTTTGTCGCTTCGTTTTTCCTCGAGCAAATTTAAATTTTTATCCAAAATTCTCACGATAGCCGACCAGCGATCCTCCCCGTCTGCGCCTATGGCGGCGACTTTTGCGCCACTAACGTCGATTAGATAAGGCTCAAGCGGCTTTGAGAGCTGAACCTGCTGCGAAAACGGTACCGGGGTTTGATTGATCGATGAATTTGACGCGTCGATGACGTATTCGTAGGATAGCTCGCCGACTCTGTTTATATCTGTTATTTCGGTACCGCTTTCTTTAAAGGCGGAGTAGAGCGAGCCTGGATCGGGGATAAATTTAGTATCTACGGTCACTCCCCAAGTAGCATCGCCGGCATTAGAAAATTCGCTCGTTAAGATGTCGTTATAGCCTAGTCCGTTTAGGGCGTCTTTGGCGATTTTCATGAGAAGCAAAGGGTTATTTTGACGCGAGATAAATTTGATATTTACTTTTACGTTTTGCTTGTAGGATAGGCGTAGGAGCGAATTTGATTTTAGGACGTTTGAAATTTTGGCGATGTCGGGCTTGCCGCTTGCGTTTAGATACGCCGAGCCGTCGCCAAAGAGCTGGGTTGCTTTTGCGCTATTTTGACCGAGCAATCCGCCTGCTATATCCGCCACGCTACCCGCAAAACAAAAGGCAGCGCTAAGGGCTAAAAGTTGGAGCTTTTTTACCACGATTTGCCTTTGTTAAGCGCTACGAATTCATCAAATGAAAGCGGAGTTACTTTATCTTTCTCTACTAAAAAGCGCTTTGGATTATCGCCGCTAAATTTGATATTTTGCTCGCCGATTTCTAAATTTACCTCGCCGTGTCCGGTAACGACGAGCTGCTTTTTACCTATCTCGATAGCGACCGGATTTGAAGCGTTTAGCGAGCGTTTTTTATTGTCGTCTAGGTTTATCACCCCAAGCCATACTTTTTTACGAGGGATGATTTTTATCTCGCTAAGCCCGTTTAGTTCGTATATATCGCCGGTTTTAGGCGTAGATGAAACGGTAGCGGTTATATTTTGCTCGGTTTTATTTGACATCTCGGTAGGTTGCAAATTTTGACCTGTATTTTGCTCTATAGGCTTTGGCTGCGCGACCGTCGCGACGGTTACGTTTATCTCGGGTAGAGGTTGGCCGGCATTAGGCATAGCTAAATTTGAGACGTTTTCTTCGCTATTGCTAAGCTCGTCTTGCGCTTTTACAGAGGAGGATGCACTAACTGTGATATTTGCTTCTTTAATGGCATCTAGGTTTTTGGCGGCTTGTCGCACGGTCGTCGCATCGGAGTAGGTCACGCTTTTATTCTTGTCTTCAAAGAGGCTTGAGAGATCGCCGATATATTTTTGAGGTTCGAAAAAATATACTAAAGCACCTATCGCGCAAATGGTAACGATACCGCCTAGCATACCGCCGTAAGAGGATTTTTCGCTTGCGGTATAGGCCGGAATTTTAGGCGATATGGTTATGGTTTTGTGCTTTAACTCGCTCTCGTGCTCGGCCATAAAAGCATCATACTCGCTCATCCATTGCGTAAAGTCTATATCTAGCTCGCGCTCTAGAATTTTAACGAAGCCTTTAACGTTAAAACGCGCTAATTTCTCATAATTTTTATCGGCGATGTAGCCTAGGTATTCGGCTTCGATATGAGTTCTTCTAGCGACTTCGCTAAGCCCCAGTTCTTTTAACAAACTTATGTCATTCATTTATCATCCTATCGCAAAGTATAGCAAACGCAGCCGAGACGTTTAGGCTGTCCCAGTCGTTTTTCATTTTTATTCCTATTATTTCGTCGCTTTTGGCAAGGACTTTTTTGTGCAAACCTTCGCCCTCGCTACCCATCACGAGCGCGACTTTCTGGCCAAATTTGACCTCGTGGGCGTTTTTACCGCCGCTTGCCGTGGCGTAAATTTTAAATCCAACTTGTTTTAGCTCGTTTAGCAAGCTAAGGCCGTCTTCTACAAGAGCGATGTTTGCCTCGTAAGCCGCTGCGCTACTAGCTCGCAGGATGCCTTCCATCGCTAAATTTTTAGCGACGACGACGATGCCTCCGCAGCCGAGTGCATGCGCCGTTCTGACGATGGCGCCGATGTTTCCGACGTCGCTAAGTCCGTATAAAACCGCTATAAAATTTTGTTTTTTTATCTCGTCGATACTCTTAAACTCAAACTCTTCGACCTCGGCTAAAAAACCTTGGTGATTGCCGCCGCGCGCGAGAGCTTGAGCTTTTTGGTTATCTACGCGTTTTATCGGCGCGCCGATGCCTACGATCTGCGAAAATAGCGTCTTGTCGCACTCTTTGGCGAGATAGACCGTTTTGACGTTTTTTTTATAGTTTTTTATGATGTGCAAAAATAGCTGTTTACCGTATATTATCATCGCCTGATAATAGCTAAAAATCGGTAAAATTTAGCTAAATTTTTAGATAATTTCGCCCTTTGCTAAGTCCGTATGCGATTTTAGCGAGCAAGTTCGGAGTAAATTTCTTTAGCGCTTTTGCCCGTAATTTTTGCTAGGAGTTTGGCCTTGGCTTTAGGCGAAATTTCAAGTTCTAAAATATCGTTTTGAGTGATTTTTTCTGAGGTAAAATTTGGATTTTTTTGCACTACGACGCACCACTCACCGCTTAAATTCGCCTCTTGTAGCTTTTTTGCCAGATTGCTTGCCGCGGCCCTAAATTTTGTTTCAAATTTCTTCGTCGCCTCTTTTATGGCAAAAATTTCTCTATCCGGCTCAAGTTTGGCAAAGTCTAAAATAAGCGAAAGTATACGTTTTGGGCTTTCGTAGATGACTGCGGGAAACGGCGAATTTAGCGCATTTTGCACCGCTGCGGCTCGTTCTTTGCCGTTGTTTGGCAAAAATCCTAAAAAGCAAAATTCTTTTTCGCAAAGACCGCTTGCGACGACGGCTAAGAGCGCGGCGTTTGATCCGCTTAGCACTTCGTATACGATGTCATTTTTTATCGCGAAATTTACGAGCGCGGCTCCCGGATCGCTGATGCCCGGCATTCCCGCATCGCTTAAAAACGCGACGTTTTTATCAAAAATTTCAAGCTCGACTTTGGATAAAATTTCATCTTCGTTATGCGTGTGTAGCGGGATAAAATTTTGGATGTTTATATTTGCGTCAAAACGCGTATTTAGCAGGTTTATGAGATATTTTGCGACTCTGGTATCTTCGCAAAAGAGTATCTCGCATTCGCGCAAAACGCTCAAAGCGCGAAACGAGATATCGCTTAAATTTCCTATCGGAGTAGGAATAAAATATAGCAAAGGACTATTTTAAGTTATATTTTTTCTTAAATTTATCGACGCGGCCTGCGCTATCTACGATCTTTTCGCTGCCCGTAAAAAACGGATGGCACTCTGAGCAGATATCCACTCTGATCTCACTTTTGTTTGACTTCGTAGTGAAGGTGTTGCCGCAAGCGCAAGTTACTTTGCACTCAACAAATTCCGGATGAATTTCTTTTTTCATCATTTTATCCTTTTATCGTCTGATTTTTTAATTTTCATTTAAAGTAAGGTGAGATTATACAAAAAACTTTGTAAAAAATCAAATTTTAAATTAAAATTTTAGCCGCTATGCCTAAAATCGCCGTTTGCGAGCGCAAAATATTTTTTGCTCTCAGTCCGTATTTCTTCGCGACCGCCTCTCGCTCGCTTCCGCTAAATCCACCCTCAGGCCCAATCGCTAAAATTTCCTTGCCCGCGTAGCCATCTAGGTTTTCTCCTTCAAAGTCGATAAGAGCGACGTTAGGGTAAAATTTGACTAGCTCGTCTAGGCTTTTATAAATTTCAAATTTCATCAAGTCGTTTCGTCCGCACTGTTCGCACGAGCTTATCAAAATGCGCTCTAGCCGCGAAAAATCGAGCTTAAAGTTTTTTTGCGAAAATTCGCCGTAAAAAAAGACGATTTTAGCTACGCCCATTTCGTTTAGGCTAGGTAGCGTTTTTTCGATCGTTTTTGGATCGACGACGGCCCAGGCTAGCGTTAGATCGCTATTTCGCGCTTCCACGTCGTGCGAAAATATCAAATTTAGCTCCGCACCCCTTTTGTCTAAATTTACGATTTCATAGATGTGGTTTCGTCCGTCTGTCAAATTTCGCACGTCGATGCGCTCGCCTACCTTAGCGCGCCGCGCCTTTAGGTGCAAAAACGCCTCTTCATCAAGCCTTATTTGCTCGTTTTTTGCCTCTTTTGAATATAAAAATTTCATCTCACCCCGCTTGCAATTAGTATCAAAACAAAATCAGCCGCAATTTTTAGGCGCATTTTGGCTCTAAAAGTGGCAAAATTTTTAGTTTTCATCGCCTTTTTTAGCTGCTTAAACTCCATCGCTCCAAGCCCGATAAGCAGCATCCAAACCGCGATCATAACAAGAGCCTTGAGGCTCAGATAAAAGTAAAAAACGCTCATCAAAAGCAGTCCCGTAAGCATCATCGCGGCCAAAAACGAGTAGTAGGTGGGCAAAAATAGCCTGATGCGTTTAGCGTAGGCTGGCGAATTTACGCCGAAATTTATCAGGCAAAAGTGCGCCGCGACAAGCGCCAAAAGCATAAAGGCAAGCCCGATATGTATAGAGCGCGCTAGCTCGTAGAGCTCTGATAGATGTTCATTAAATTTCATTTTTCAGGCACCGGTTCTGGCGGCATATTTTCGTCGATACTCACGTTTGCGTCGCTTTGTGCGATAGGTACGTCGCTGGGGACGGTTTCGTTTAGATCTAGTTCAGGCGAGCTTTTTTCGTCCTCGCAGCCGCTAAAGATTAGAGCCGTCAGCGTCAAAATCGCAAGAATTTTCCTCATTTGCGCTAGACCTCCTTTGGATTTACTATTTTTTTGCCTAGCTTGATTTTCTCAAACAGCTCGGCGTCCTCCCACTCGGCTCTCACGCCCTCGGAAAATACGACCTCGTTTAAATTTACCTCGCCCATTTTAGCGTTATACGCATCCTCTCTGAAGCACTGCGCATAGCCTGTATCGGTCTCGTGGACGATGACGCTGTGAAGCTTCACTTCGCGCTCGCCGTTTTGCATCTGAGTGGCTTTTAAAAGCCTATCTATCATCACGAAAAATATCCTGCAAAACTGCTCTGCGGAGGGGTTTAGCGGGATCTCTATCCAGCGCGCGGAGTGCTTTTTGAGGTCGTTTTTGTACTCGGCTTCGTCGCCGCTAAATATCGTCGTGCAGTGATCAAAGCTATCTATGATGCAGCCGATTTCGCGCTTCATCAAGCCAAAATCATACACCATCCCCGCATTATCGAGAAAATTTGACTCCAGTAAAATTTCAGCCCTGTAAGAATGCCCGTGGATGCTCGTTTTGCAGCGTTTCGAGCTACAAAATCTAACGATATGAGCGTTTTCAAATTTAAACATTTTTCTTATTATCATCTTAGCTCCGTTTATTAAATTTCCGTTTTGCGCCGTAAAGATGCGGGTAACGCCGCCTAAATTTGCGCTTTAAACCCCTTCTTTTGCGCCCCAAAGCCTGATGTGCAGGCGATCGGAGTAGTTAAAACCGTGCTTGATCGCAAACTGCGCGACGGATAGGGCGTTTTGCTCAAGGCTTATTTTATCATAACCTTGCGGCATACAAAAGACTTCCGCGTCGCAAATGCCTAAAATGCGCGAAATTTGCGCTATCGCCGAGCCGTCTTCCGCGCCTTTTTTATCAAGGACGAATTTATAAAAACTGCCCGCGGCGTTTTGTTTTATGGCTTTTAGAGCGCTAGCGTTGATACGCCTAGCCTCGCTTTCGCCGCTATTTTCAAGCTTGACGCTAACGGCAAAGCGGCATTTTTTATAAATCTCAAATCTAGCGAAATCCACCTCGATCGTGCCGTTCGTTTCAAAATGCGCCTCGTAGCCCTCGCCGGTCGCAAAGTCTAAAAAATCTAGCAAAATTTGATTTTTGTGATGTAGTAGCGGCTCGCCGCCGGTGATGACGATGATTGGCTTTTGGCGTAAATTTGTGCTCAAGCTTTGCGTTATTTTTATGAGTTCGTCAGCGCGCGAGATTTTTTGATACGAAAAATGCCCCGTAAAAACCGCGCGGATCGTGTCGCAGCCAACTAGCGTTTCGCCGGTTTTGGGCGAGACGGCGCGCACTCCAAAGCCCGCGCAGTTTAGATTGCAGCCCGCAAAACGCAAGAAAATCGCCAGACGGCCGCTACTTGCGCCTTCGCCTTGGATACTTAAAAAACTCTCGACTAGGTTTAAACTCAAATTTCGCCTTTTAATTTTAGTCGATTATAGCAAAATTTGAAGGGTAGTTTTATGGAGTTAGGCGGATTTTACGTCAAATTTGAGCTGGTTTTGATAGAAAAAGGGCGGTAAATTTACGGATAAAAAAACTAAGCGCGGTTAAATTTTGGTAAAAGGCAGGCTAAATTTATGTCAAATTTGACGTAAATTTAGCCCTGATTTCAGCCACCCGTTTGGTAAAAGGCGCGGCTTGAGGTCTCGTTTTGAGCGCCGATAGCCCATTTGTTTTCTTTGGGTTTGTTTTGCAGTACTTGGCGCAAGATCTCGCTAGCGCCCGCGATATCGCCCTTTCTTACGGCGTCTTTTATGCTCATCGCATCCTCGAAGTATAGGCACGGGATGAGATGCCCCTCGGCCGTGAGGCGTATGCGGTTACAACTCTCGCAAAAGTCGTGTTTGTGCGGGTCGATGACGCCGAAGGTATAGCCGTCCTCTAGCCTGTAGATGCTAGCAGGGCCCGTCGGGACTTTTTCGGCTGCTTCAAAGCGATATTTTTTCGCGATAACATCTAAAATTTCAGCCGATTTCATGCCTTTTAGCTCGTCCGTCGCGTGGATATTTTCCATGTATTCGATAAAGCGAATTTGACAACCCATAGATCGCGCAAACTCTAGTAAGGAGACGATCTCGTCGTCGTTTACGCCTCTTAGCGCGACGGTGTTTAGCTTGACTTTTAGCCCGACTTCAAGCGCCGCGTCAAGGCCTGCTAAAACCTCATGCAGGACGCTTTTTTGCGCGAGAAATTTAGCCTTTTCGGTTTTTAAGCTATCAAGCGACATATTTATGCGCTTTAAACCCGCGTTTTTGAGGGCTTTTGCGTAGTGTTTTAGCATAAAGCCGTTTGTCGTGATGGCTAGATCGACGTCCGGGCTATGCTCGCTTATCATCGCGATAAATTTGTCCAAGTCCTTACGTAGTAGAGGTTCGCCGCCCGTGATTCGGATCTTTTTTACGCCTTCGTCTAGGCAGACTTTGACAAATAAAAACAACTCCTCAAAGCTCAGTAAATTTTCCTTCGGCTCCCAGCTAAACGGAGTTTTAGGCATGCAGTATTTGCATCTAAAGTTACATCTTTGCGTGACAGAAATACGCAGATAATCAACAGTTCTTCCGTGCCCGTCTATTAACATTTTTCGCCCTTAATTTTATCAAAAAGATTTATTTTTGATTTGGTTAAAGGGCATTATAGGAAGTTAAGCTTTAAAATTTTTTAAAATTCGCGTATGAAAATAATGTTATTTTTTTATATTTCGCGCCTAGATTTTAACGCTATATCAGCTCCCGCAGTTTTAGCGTTAGCTCGACTTTGCCCACGCCCACGCACAGCTCTTTTGCGATGCTTTCGACGCTTTTGCCTTCGCTATACATCTGCACTATGCGCTTTTCGTCGTCCTCGCCGTTTGGAGCGGTTATCTTGCTAATGCTTTTTGTGCGCTCCTCAAGCGTAAAAAGTCTATCTTGCTGTTGGCTTTGGAAGCTATCTATCGAGCTTTCGATGCTTTGGAGAGTGTTTATTATCGGGGTTATTTTTTGATTTATTTTTTCGTTTAGACGCTGTTCGAGACTGCTTTCTAGCTGCGCCGTGTCAAATTCGGCCGGCTCGCTTCGGTCTAAATTCGCAACCTGTTTTTTTACCGCGTGAAGCTCTTGGATGAGTCCTTCTATAGCTTTTTCATACCTTGAAAATTTTCTGGAAACCTCAAGGTCTTTTACGAAAACAAGTACGAAAAGTATCGTCAAAATCAGCCCGAATATCGCAAAAATCATCAAATCGCTATTCATCTTTCATCTCCTTTAGTTCTCTTATCATTGCCCGTTCTCTAGCCGTCACGTAGCCGTTGTAGTCGCTCTCGTCGCTCTCGTTTATGCGCGTGATTTTGGCTGTTTTTTCATCTAGCGCCTCAAAAAATATCGCCACGTCTCGCTTCGGAAAGATAGGCATAAAAATGCGTCCGTAGTACCTGGCGCCTTCTTTAAATTTAGCCTCTTTTATCCTAAAATTTTCAAAATTTATCCCGTCTAGCACGCTAGATTGAGCAAGCTCTAGCTTTACGAATTTCTCGTTTTTTATATAGGCGTTTAGTTCGTCGAATTTACGGTGGAGCTCGACTAGCAGCGTTAGTATCACCTGATCGCTTTCCTTCGTGTCGCCCTTTGCTTTGGCGCGCTTTATCCACGCTCCCAGCGGATCGTCCTCGTTGCCGCTTAGTTTGTCGAATTCGCGCAAAAACTCGCTTTCGCGCCCGAGCGCTCCCTCAAAAACTATGTCTAAATTTGCCGGAACCAGTCTCATAAGCTAGCCCAAACGAAAACAAAAAAAAGTATGCCCAGATAGCCGTTTAGCGTGAAAAATGCGCGGTCGATCTTACTAAAATCTCGCCTAACGATGCGGTGCTCGGCTATTAAAATCGCGCCGCAAAGCAAAATCCCGACAAAGGCCGCCGCGCCAAGCCCTCCCGCCCACGCAAAAAGCAGCCAAAAGATCACGGCCGTGGCGTGAAAGATCGCCGAGATAAACATCGTAGCCTTTTCGCCGTAAACGCTAGGTATGCTAAAAAGCCCGTGCTCGCGGTCAAATTTGACGTCTTGAAGCGAATAAAGCAGGTCAAATCCCGCCACCCAAAACATCACACCAAGGCAGAGCAGTACGCTAAAAAGCGGTATCTCGCCCGTAACCGCGACGGCTCCGGCGATGGGCGCGAGACCCAGCGAGAGGCCAAGGACTAGGTGTGCTAGCTCGCTAAAACGCTTAAAAAGCGAATATCCGCCAAGCACGGCTAGGATCGGAAAGCTCAGCCAAAACGCAAGCTCGTTTACGAGATAAGCAACTAGCACGAAGATAACGGCGTTTGCCGCGATAAAAATTTGTAAATTCGTCCTGCCGATACGCCCGTCCACGCTTGGGCGATTTGCCGTGCGCGGGTTTAGTTTGTCGATGTCTTCGTCCTTGTAGCGGTTAAAGGCCATCGCGAAATTTCGCGCCGAAACTGCGCAAAGAACGCCCAAAATAAGTAACTTCCAGCCAAACCAAGCCGTGCCGTTTACCTGTGCGCTCGCCGTTATCATCGCGGTAAATATAAAAGGCAGCGCGAAAATCGAGTGCTTAAAGACGATCAGTTCGTTAATGTCTTTTAAAATATTTATAAATTTTTGCATAATCTTCCTAAAATTTTTGCTTTATTTTATCTTATAAAAGCGTAAATTGTGATAAAATTTTAGCAGATTTACGAATTTTAAGGCATTTTTATGAAAGAACTCGCCATCATCGGCACCACCGCTAGCGGAAAAACGGCGCTCGCGCTAAAGCTAGCAAGCGAATTTAACGGAGCGATTTTGAGTCTTGATTCGCTTTGCGTTTATAAATTTATCGATATCGCAAGCGCTAAACCGACTGCGGACGAGCTAGCCTCGGTGCCGCATTTTGGGGTAAATTTGCTGATGCCCGATGAGCATTTTGACGTCGGGATGTTTTTTGAGATTTATAAAACGGCTCGCGAATTTGCGCAAAAAAACGGTAAAAATTTGTTTATAACCGGCGGCAGCGGATTTTATCTAAAGGCCTTGTTGTCGGGTCTCACGCCTAAATTTGAGCGCGTAGAAAGCGGCCTATCAAACGCTCAAATTTACGAGCTCGTTTCAAGCCTGGATCCGGAGTTTGCCGCCAAATTCGGCGCAAACGATACCTACCGCTTGCAAAAGTGGTTTGATATCTACTCGTTTTTGCGCTCTAGCGGGCGCGGCGAGTCCGTGAGCGCGTATCTGCGCGAAAATACCCTAGCTCCCGTTACGTCAAATTTGGCGATTTTCGAGCTTAGTTGGGACAGAGACGAGCTAAGAGGTCGTATCAAAGAGCGCACTAGAGCGATGTTTGAGCAGGGTTTGCTGGATGAGGCGCGGGAGCTGTTTGCGAGGTATCCGCAGCGACCAAGGCCGCTAAATTCGGTCGGTCTAAAAGAGTGCGGCGAGTTTTTGCGAGGCGAGATCAAAACCCAGACCGAGCTGGAGGAGCTCATCTGTACGCATACGGCGCAGCTAGCCAAGCGTCAGCGGACGTTTAATAGATCGCAGTTTGAGAATAAATTTAGCGGTTCGGTCAAAGAGTGTGAAGGGAAAATCATAGAATTTTTAAATGGTTAAATTTGCAAATTTGGCGGCTTGTCTCGCGAGCGCTTTTTAATGAGTTTTGTTTTTGCTCCTGCGGCAACCCACATGGTTAGCCTTAGTCGCAAAAACTGCAACAACATTAAAAATCATCTCACGATACTTCGCCTTGACTTTTTACGTTCAAATTTTAAGTCAAATTTGCAAATTTGGGTCGCCGAGACCCGCATCTTGATAACGTTAAATTTAACTCCACTAAAACTTAAAAAGTGTGCGGCGCGACAGCGCTATCGCACCCCTTGAACGTGCAGTGGGGATGGT
The DNA here is from genome assembly GCF_963526985.1 of uncultured Campylobacter sp. Classification (NCBI taxonomy): domain Bacteria; kingdom Pseudomonadati; phylum Campylobacterota; class Epsilonproteobacteria; order Campylobacterales; family Campylobacteraceae; genus Campylobacter; species uncultured Campylobacter sp. The sequence goes on along the minus strand of NZ_CAURPW010000003.1, from coordinate 196,320 downwards.
GGGGGTTTGGGGGCGGAAGGGGCGACGCTTCGTAAGTAGAACCCCTTCCGCCGCCCAAGAAAATGAGACAAGCGGATATAAAAGCGAGCTTTTTGTTTCGGCTTTGCCTCGCAACTGTAAAGCATGGTGCAATTCAAGCCCTACCCCATTTATAGCAAAGCATAAAACAACCTTAAGCGGTTGTCCTTTGTGCGCAAATTTTAGATATAGAAGGTTTTTGCTTTGCATTTTTAGCTCTAAGCAAACCCAATTGTAAAATTTTAAAAAATTGTAATTTCAAGATTTAACCAAATTTGCAGTTAAATTTAGTAAAATCGGCAAAAATTGTTCAAGACAAAATAGGCGTAGTTTAAATAAATTTTTCTTACCCGCAAAGGAGCGGACTGGTCGTCCGTGACTGCGGCGGGTATAGAAAAATTTATTCTAAAATCCGTCGTTTATGGGGAATTATAATGTTAGTTCACATCTGCTGCTCGGTCGACAGTCACTATTTTTTGCAAAGATTACGCGCCGACCGTCCGTACGAGCGTCTAGTCGGCTATTTCTACGATCCAAACATCCATCCGTACAGCGAGTTTTTGATGAGGTTTCGCGACGTAAAAAGGAGCTGCGAAAAGCTAGGCATCGAGCTCATCTGCGGCGAGTACGAGTACGAGGCGTGGCTAGAGGGTGCAAAAGGGCTTGAAAACGAGCCTGAAAAGGGCAAGCGCTGCGCGTATTGCTTTGATTTTCGCGTGGGAAATTCGGCCAAAAAGGCGCTTGAGCTAGGCGAAAAATCTATCACCACGACGCTGCTGATGAGTCCCAAAAAGGACTTCTCGCAGCTAGAATCCGCGCTAAATAAGGCTGCGGGCGAATACGGCCTTGAAGCCTTTGCCGCGGACTACCGCGCGGACGGCGGCACGAACGCGCAGTTTGAGCTTGCTAAAAAAGATAAACTCTATCACCAAAACTACTGCGGCTGTATTTTTGGGCTTAGCAAGCAGCGCGAGGCGCAAAAACTGCCGCTTAGCGAGCTTATGAGCGAGATTAGCGGGCGCGTGATGCCGGGCGGAATCGAGGAGCGTCTGGAGCTTTACGAAAAGGTGCGAGAGTGCGAGGCTGCGGGCACGCCGTTTCACCTATCGCGCAAGTATTTTCTAAACTACCGCTTGCTGCGCGCCTACGTCAAATTTGACAAAGCCGCCCTGCCGTCGTATTTTTTGCTCTACTCGCATTTTAAGCGCGAGAACGTCAAATTTAGCGTGAGCGAGGCGGCTCAAATTTGCGACGAGCTGCGAGACGGCGTGACGCTATTAAATTTGGCTAAATTTAACGAACTCTCGGGCGAAAAATTCGCTAGCGTAAACGAGCTTTGCCGCCGGCCTATCGCCGTATCTCGCGAGCTGAAAATCCGCCGCGAGCTGTGCGGAGAATTTAGCCAAAATCCCATAATCGTGCTGGATGAAATTCGCGCCGGCAGATACGAGATCTACGCTAAAGACGAGCTTTATAACGATAGCCACGAGGTTTTGGTAGCGCAAATTTGAGCTAAATTTAGCGCGCTCGAGATAAAAGACGGGCGCGAAAATTTAGCCGCTAAATTTCGCCTCGGCTGAATCAATAATCTTTTTCTTAGCAAAATTTGGCTAAAATCGGCTTTAAATTTTACTCACAAGGTTTAAAGTGATCGACATCGTTGAAATCCAAAAAATACTCCCGCATAGGTATCCATTTTTGCTCATCGACCGAGTGACCGAGCTAGAGCCCGCTAAACACATCGTCGCGTATAAAAACGTAACGATCGGCGAGCCCGTGTTTCAGGGGCACTTCCCGGGCCATCCGATATATCCGGGCGTCATGATCATCGAGGGCATGGCGCAGGCCGGCGGCGTGCTCGCGTTTAAGAGCATGAGCGACGAACATCAAGCGGGTATCGAAAATAAAGTCGTTTATTTTATGAGCATCGACGGAGCGAAATTTCGCCATCCGATACGCCCGGGCGATAGGCTCGAGTACCGCCTAGAAGTGCTAAAACACAAAGGCAATATCTGGGTGCTAAAAGGCGAAGCCTACGTAGACGGCACGCTAGCGTGCGAGGCCGAGCTAAAAGCAATGATCGTAGATAAATAAGCGAGCTAAAATGAGAAATATCCATCCGCAAGCCGTCGTCGAGGACGGCGCGAAGATCGGCGAGGACGTAACGATCGAGGCCTATGCCTACGTCAGCAAAGACGCCGTGCTAGGCGACGGCGTACTCGTAAAGCAAGGCGCTAGGATCGTAGGCGACACACATATCGGCGAGAGCGGTAAAATTTACAGCTACGCTATCGTGGGCGATATCCCGCAGGACGTGAGCTACCGCGCCGAGGAAAACACGGGCGTTCGCATCGGTAAAAACGCGACGATCCGCGAGTTTTGCACGATAAACTCGGGCACGCACAAAGGCGACGGGATCACGCGCATCGGCGATAACGCATTTATCATGGCCTACTGCCACGTCGCGCACGACTGCGTCGTCGGAAATAACGTCATCCTGGCAAACAACGCGACTCTAGCGGGTCACGTGGAGCTTGGCGACTACAGCGTCGTGGGCGGCATGACGCCGATACATCAGTTCGTGAGAGTCGGCGAGAGCTGCATGATCGCAGGCGCTAGCGCGCTATCTCAGGACGTCGTGCCGTTTTGCCTGGCCGAAGGCAACCGAGCCTACATCAGAAGCTTAAATTTAGTCGGTATCAGACGAAGATTCGATAAAGACACGGTCGAAGAGATAAACAGGGCGTATAAATTTTTATTTAGAAAAAGCGGGGATCTAAAGGCTGCGGCTAGCGAGCTTTTAGAGAGCGTAGCGAACGAGCAGGTGCGAAAAATGTGCGAATTTATCCTAAGCACCAAGCGCGGTATCCCATTGGCAAAAGGAAGAGAATAATGGCGAGAAAATGTAATTTTTGCGGCGAGACGGAGTCAAACGATAGACGCCTTTTTGCGGATTTGGACAATAAGGCTTTCATTTGCGAATACTGCGTGAATGCTGCTTATAATATGATTTGCGGCGATACGAGCCTGCAAGAATCAACTCCTGAAAGCAAAACCGACAAAGACTATACGAATTTAACTCCAAAAGAGCTAAAGGCGGTGCTAGATAACTACGTCATCGGTCAAGATAAAGCCAAAAAGGTCTTTAGTGTCGGCGTTTATAATCACTACAAAAGAATTTTTAGAAAAGGCGAGATAGAAGACGATACGGAGATCTCAAAATCAAATATCTTACTTGTCGGCCCTACCGGCAGCGGCAAGACGCTGATGGCGCAGACGCTAGCTAAATTTCTAGACGTACCTATCGCTATCTGCGACGCGACGAGCCTAACGGAAGCCGGCTACGTCGGCGAAGACGTGGAAAATATCCTGACTCGTCTTTTACAGGCCGCGAACGGCGACGTAAAGCGCGCCGAGCAGGGCATAGTTTTCGTCGATGAGATAGATAAGATCGCCAGGATGAGCGAAAATCGCTCGATCACGCGCGACGTGAGTGGCGAGGGCGTGCAGCAGGCACTTTTAAAAATCATAGAGGGAAGCCTCGTAAATATCCCTCCAAAAGGCGGCAGAAAGCATCCTAATCAGGAATTCATCCAGATAGATACTTCAAACATCCTCTTTGTCTGCGGCGGCGCGTTTGACGGCCTGGCCGACATCATCGAGCGCAGGATTGGTAAAAACGTGCTGGGTTTTGGTCAAGACAAACGCTCAAAAGACGATAGGGAAAATTTGCTAGACGCGCTTGAGAGCGACGATCTGGTGCATTTTGGACTGATCCCGGAGCTCATCGGCAGGCTACACGTTGTCGCTACGCTAAATAAAATCACCGAGGATGATATGGTGCGAATTTTAACCGAGCCTAAAAATGCGATACTAAAGCAGTACCAAAAGCTTTTCGCGATAGATAGGGCAAATTTGAAATTTGACGACGAAGCTCTAAGAGAGGTCGCAAGACTAGCTATCGAGCGAAAAACGGGAGCTAGGGGACTGCGAAGCATAATGGAAGAGGTGATGACTGATATAATGTACGAACTGCCGGAGCTTGCGGGCTACGACGTGGTGATCACGAAAGAGGTCGTAAACGGTAAAGAAAAGCCGATTTTCGTAAAAAATAATAAAATAAGCGCATAAGGATACAGATGATTTTAGACCAGATAATAGGATTTTTTTCAAGCGATATGGGTATCGACCTAGGCACTGCAAATACGCTAGTTTTGGTAAAAGATAAGGGTATCATCATAAACGAGCCCTCCGTCGTCGCGGTACAACGCGAAAAATACGGCAAGCAAAAAATCTTAGCCGTCGGCCACGAAGCAAAAGAGATGGTAGGTAAAACTCCCGGCGATATCGAAGCAATCCGTCCGATGAGAGACGGCGTTATCGCGGATTTTGACATGACAGAAAAGATGATCCGCTATTTCATCGAAAAAACTCACCGCAGAAAGAGCTTCCTGCGCCCTCGTATCATCATCTCCGTACCTTACGGCCTAACTCAAGTCGAACGAAAAGCCGTACGCGAGAGTGCGCTAAGCGCCGGGGCTAGAGAGGTATTTTTGATAGAGGAGCCTATGGCTGCTGCTATCGGGGCAAATTTGCCGGTGCGCGAACCGCAAGGAAACCTAGTCGTCGATATCGGCGGCGGTACGACGGAGATCGGTGTAGTCTCTCTAGGCGGCCTAGTTATAAGCAAGTCTATCCGCACCGCTGGCGATAAAATCGATATGAGCATCGTAAACTACATAAAAGAAAAATACAACCTCCTAATCGGCGAGCGAGCGGGCGAGGATATCAAAATTTCCGTCGGTTCGGCGATTCAGCTTCCCGAGGAGCTTAGCATCGTAGTAAAAGGTCGCGACCAGATTAGCGGCCTACTAAGCCGCGTGGAGCTAACGAGCGAGGACGTGCGCGAGGCTATGCGCGAACCTCTAAAAGAGATCGCAGACGCCCTAAAAACCGTACTTGAGATGATGCCGCCCGATCTTGCCGGAGATATCGTAGAAAACGGCATCGTGCTAACCGGAGGTGGAGCGCTGATCCGCGGCCTTGATAAATATCTAAGCGATATCGTCAAGCTTCCCGTTTTCGTCGCGGACGATCCGTTGCTAGCCGTGGCTAGAGGCACCGGCAAGGCTCTTGAGGAGATTAAATTTTTACAACAACTCGTAAATGAAGAGTAAAATTTTATTCGTCGCTCTCATCGGCGCGCTGGTATTTTTTTCGCTTGATAGAGGCGCGCTTATCTCGGGATACGTCGTAAATTTAAACAGCCGCGTAGTCGCCGCCTACGACGACGCGGTCAAATTTGTAAAAGACGGCGTAAACGAGCATTTTAGGCAGCGCGAGGAGATAAAGCAGCTTCGCGCTCAAAACGCCGAACTGGAAAAATCGGCAGCTTTGCTTTCAAGCTTCGCAAAGGAGCTAAACGAAATTTTGGTCGATAAAAACTCGACCGCCTACGAGCCTAGAGTCCAGCTCGTGCGGGCGCTAAGCTACGTAAATATAAGCGACTACAACAAGGTCTGGCTGGATAAATTTAGCGGCTACGACGAGTCTAAAATTTACGGGCTGATTTACCAAGGTAAGAGCGCGGGTATCGTCGTGAGCAAGGACGGCAACCCTATGGCCTTGCTGCAAAACGATCCAAAAAGTATATTCGCCGTATCAATCGGCGAGGAAAAAATCCCTGGCATAGCGCACGGGAGCAAAGACGGAATAACGGTGAAATTTATCCCCCAGTGGCTGAGTCCCAAAGAGGGCGACGAGGTCGTCACAAGCGGGCTTGACGGGATATTTTTCAGCGGGATTTCAGTGGGCAAGGTCACGGGCGTGATCCAAGAGAGCCTATATAAAAGCGCGGCCGTAAAGCCCTACGTAAGCATAACCATCCCCTCATATTTATACGTCGTAACAAAGGAAAAATAATGCCAAAAAGAACCGACATCAACACCGTTTTACTCATCGGCAGCGGCCCTATCGTCATCGGGCAAGCGTGCGAATTTGACTACAGCGGCACGCAAGCTGCAAAGACGCTAAAGCAGCTGGGCTACCGCGTCGTACTCATTAACTCAAACCCGGCTACCATCATGACTGATCCCGATTTCGCTGACGCGACCTACGTCGAACCGATAACCAAAGAGAGTATCAAGTGCATCATAGATAAAGAAAAAGTCGATGCCATACTGCCTACGATGGGTGGTCAGGTCGCGCTAAACGTCGCTATGCAGCTATACGAAGCGGACATGCTAGGCGGCGTCAAATTTCTAGGCGCGAACCCGCAAGCCATCAAAAAGGGCGAGGATAGGCAGGAATTTAAAAAGGCGATGCAAAAGATCGGCATGGACTTGCCGCAAAGCCAGTACGCCTACGACATGGACGAGGCGCTAGCCGCAGCCGCAAATATCGGCTTTCCGCTCATCATCCGCGCTAGCTATACCCTAGGCGGCGCAGGCAGCGGCGTAGCGTATAATATCGACGAATTTAAAGAACTAGCCCAAACCGGCCTGGACGCCAGCCCGATACATGAAATTTTGGTCGAGGAGAGCTTGCTAGGCTGGAAAGAGTACGAGATGGAGGTCATCCGCGACCGCAACGACAACTGCATCATTGTCTGCTCGATCGAAAATTTCGATCCGATGGGCGTGCATACGGGCGATAGTATCACGGTTGCGCCGGCTCTTACGCTAACTGATAAAGAGTATCAGGCGATGCGCGACGCGAGTTTTAAAATTTTACGCGAGATCGGCGTGGATACGGGCGGTAGCAACGTGCAGTTTGCTATAAATCCAAAAACCGGCCGCATGATCGTGATCGAGATGAACCCGCGCGTGAGCCGTAGCTCTGCGCTCGCCTCAAAGGCCACTGGCTACCCGATCGCCAAGGTCGCTACGCTACTAGCCGTGGGCTTTAGCCTGGATGAGATCAAAAACGACATCACCGGCACGCCTGCTAGCTTTGAGCCCGTCATCGACTATATCGTGACTAAGATCCCGCGCTTTACGTTTGAGAAATTCCCGGGCGCAAACCCGTATCTAGGCACCGCGATGAAGAGTGTGGGCGAGGTGATGGCGATCGGTAGGACGTTTAAGGAAAGCATCCAAAAGGCGCTCTGTTCGATGGAAAAAGACTACTATGGATTTAACTTCGTAAATTTAGAGAAAAACGCGCTAATTTACGGCCTTAGAAACGCGAACGAAAGCCGCATTTTATACGTCGCGCAGGCGTTTCGAGACGGGTTTAGCGTGGCTGAGGTACACGAGATGAGCAAGATCGATCCGTGGTTTTTGGATCAAATTTGGCAGATAGTTAAATTTGAAGAGCGTATCGACATGGACATCCTAAACGACGAGCCGCTGCTAAGAGAGGCCAAAACGATGGGCTTTTCGGACAAGATGATCGCGCACCTGATAAATTTAAAAGACAACCTCGACCTAGGTCAAAACGATATATATTTTGCGCGCGAGAAAATGGGCATAAACCTCGAATACAACGAAGTAGATACCTGCGCGGGCGAGTTTAAGGCGCTCACGCCGTATCTTTACTCGACGACGAATATCACGAAACTACCGCATCTTTCGTCAAATTTCGCCGAGCCAAATTTAAACGCAAATTCTGCGCAAAAAGAGAAAAAAGTGATGATCATCGGCGGCGGGCCAAACCGCATAGGCCAGGGCATAGAGTTTGACTACTGCTGCGTGCACGCCAGCTACGCGTTACGCGACATGGGCATCAAAACCATAATGTACAACTGTAACCCAGAAACCGTCAGCACCGACTACGACACGAGCGATATTTTGTACTTTGAGCCGATCGATTTCGAGCACGTTAGAGCCGTGATCGAGCACGAAAACCCGGACGGCGTGATCGTGCATTTCGGCGGTCAGACGCCGCTAAAATTCGCCAAACGCCTAAGCATAGCGGGCGCGAAAATCATCGGCACCAGCGCGCGCACGATCGACGTCGCCGAGGATAGAAAGAAATTTAGCGAATTTATCTCTAAAATAGGCGTCAAACAGCCGCGAAACGACACTGCGACAAGCGAAAAAGAGGCGCTAGAAAAGGCCGCGGCTATCGGCTATCCGGTGCTCGTGCGCCCTAGCTACGTGCTTGGCGGCCGCGCGATGAGGCGGGTGCATAGCGATGAGGAGCTACGCCTATACATGAGCGAGGCGGTCAAGGTCAGTAACCACTCGCCAGTACTAATCGATAAATTTTTACAAGACGCCGTAGAGCTTGACGTAGACGCGATCAGCGACGGCAAGGACATCTATATCGGCGCCGTGATGCAGCACATCGAGGAGGCGGGCATCCACAGCGGCGACAGCGCGTGTATACTGCCTCCGCTAAATTTGACCGCGCAGATGATCGAAAAGGTGGAAAACCAAACTCGCGACATCGCGCTAAATTTAGGCGTCGTGGGGCTAATGAATATCCAGTTTGCCATCTACGAGGACGAGCTGTTTATAATAGAGGTAAACCCGCGCGCCAGCCGCACCGTGCCGTTTGTTAGCAAGGCGACGGGCGTGCCGATGGCAAAGGTAGCCACGCGCGTTATGTGGCAAGGGGGTTTACGCGAGGCGCTTAAATTTTACGATAACTACGGCGCGGTTTACGAGGAGCGCGGCATACTCAAGCCTCGCGTGAAAAATCACGTCTGCGTCAAAGAAGCGGTCTTTCCGTTTAACAAGCTCTCGGGCGCCGATTTGATCCTGGGCCCTGAGATGAAAAGCACGGGCGAGGTCATGGGCATATCAAGTGATTTTGCAAAGAGCTTTGCAAAAAGCCAGATCGCTGCGAGCAACTCGCTACCTACTAGCGGCCTAGTCTTTTTAACTCTTGCCGATGCGGATAAAAAATACGCCGCAAATTTGGCGCGCGAGCTAATAAGCCTTGGCTTTAAAATCATCGCCACGGGCGGAACGTATAAAATTTTAGAGGGCGCGGGCATAGAGAGCGAGTTCGTCTATAAGATTAGCGAAGGCCGCCCAAATGTCGAGGATAGGCTCAAAAACGGCGATATCGCGCTCGTCATCAACACCAGCGACAGCAAGTCAAACAGCGAGGACGGCAAGAAAATCAGGCAAAACATCATGCGATTTAAGATTCCGTATTTCACGACGATGTCGGCGGCTCTAGCGGCGGCCAAGTCGCTAAAAAGCGTGCAAGACGGCAGCGCGCTAGAGGTTAGGAGCCTGCAGGAGTATCTGGGCGGCGAGTAAAGCGTGTGCCGGCAAATTTAAATATCAAATTTGCCCTCGCACCCGGTTTTTGCGTTAAATAAAAGCTTAAATTTGGCTCTCTAATTTTACGGCTGGAATTTGTTTAGATGAGATTAAATTTTTACTTCTAGCGTTTTGGGCGATGCGAAATAGTCAAATTTCAGCTAAATTTTTCCAGCAAAAAGGAGTGAAAATGTTTGATTTTAAAAAAGAGTTTAAGCAGCTTTATGCGCCAAAGCAGACGCCGCAAATTTTAACCGTCCCGCCCGCAAATTTCGTTTGTATCCGCGGCGAAGGCGATCCAAACGAGCCAGGCGGCGCGTATCAGCGCGCGATAGAGGTACTTTACGCCGTGAGTTAAGCGCTAAAAATGAGTTACAAAACCGATTATAAAATAGATGGCTTTTTTGAATACGTCGTGCCGCCGCTAGAGGGATTTTGGCGGCAAAGCGGCTCGGCTTGCGGCGAGGCAGACTACGCTAGAAAGAGCGATTTTAGCTGGATTAGCGCGATTAGACTGCCAGATTTTATCGCGCGAGAAAATTTCGACTGGGCGGTAGAGCAAGCCGCAAAAAAGAAAAAGATCGACTGCGGCGCGACGGAGTTTTTGACGATAGATGAGGGGCTTTGCGCGCAAATTTTACATATGGGTAGCTTTGACGATGAGCCCGGGAGCGTTGCCAAAATAGACGAGTTTATCGCCGCAAACGGCCACACAAAGGACTTTGGCGAGCAAAGGGCGCATCATGAAATCTACCTAAGCGACCCCAGAAAAACCGCGCCTCAAAAATGCAAAACGATAATTAGACTGCCGATTAGAAAAATTTAGTAGCGACGCGGTTTCTAAGTAAAGCTATAGTACTTACTCGAGACTCGCCTTTTTATTGTGCCGATTTGCAAAATAGAGTAGATTAAGAAAAATTATGTCGATTGCAGCGCGTAGAGATTAAATTTAAGCGAGATTATAGAGCTTGGCGGTGTGCTACACTGCATAACGGCAGAGAAATTTGGGCGGTAAAGTTACCACCTTATTTACTATTTTGTTTTGGGGATAATTTCTTTATTAAAGTCGAATTCCCAAATTTTTGGGTCTGGCACGTCTTTTATTTCTTCTTTGCTATACCCAATAGCCTTTAGTCTTTCATTCCAAGTCCTTCTAATGCCTTCAGCAATAGGCTTAAATTCCCTTGGCGAAAACTCATCAGTTTTTGCATTATTGCACCAGTAGCAAGCCATACAACAATTCTCTTTGCTATATTCTAAATTTGGCAGCTTCCTATCTATTTCTAGCGTATATCCACGCGTATCGCTTCTTTTATTATTTAGCTTACCATTTTTGCCAAGCTCTTCGATCTGAGCTAGGCTTATACCGCAGTATGAGCAAGTTGTTTTTTCAAGCATCTTATTAAAGTCTGTTTCAGAAAATTTTCCTTTAAAATCATCTTCATATTCTTTTTCCAGTGCATCTAAAATTTCTGTAAATTCATTAGACTTTTGAACGAAATATTGTCTTTGCTCTATCAGCATGATGTTTAGCTCTTTGCCCTTATGTTTTATTTTACTTTCATTGCTATTTAGATTCAGCTGGTAGTATTTACTGCTGTATAAATTCGCCACTTCATTAATGACTTCAAAGCCCTTAAAATCTTTTTTTATAGTTTCAATATTACTCATAATGTAGTAATCATTGCATCCATTTTTATCTGAGTTGTCCCAAGAAAAAGCCTTGTCAAACAAAAATAGCTGAACTTTTGTTTTAAAGCTATCTTCCATTTTAGTTTTATATTTCTTTGTCATCTTTTCTCCTTCATCAAAAATTTTTGTCATTATACAGCGTTTTTACGACTTTGACCGCCACGAGGCAGCATAGGCGTTTGTATGCCTGTAGCTCCACTCTGCTCGAACCAAAATTTAAAATCTCATCTTGGCTGGTCCAAAATTTAAACCGCCATTTACGCTCGCCTCAAATCCTGCCAAACCCCCAAATTTAACCCCAGCTTAAGCATAAGATTGTATACTTTGGCTTTAAATTTAAGGCGGCAAATGAGATCACAGAGCGAATTTTTCGGCGTTTTCATCACGCTTCTTGGCGGCGCATTATGGGGATTTAGCAGTGTTTGCGGGCAGTATCTGTTCACGCAAAAGGGCGTTAGCGCCGACTGGCTCGTGCCCTACCGCCTAGGCCTCGCCGGGCTTGCGATGGTGGCGTATTATTTAGCGCGTTCGCCGCGCCTAGCCCTCGCACCGCTAAAAGATCGCGCGCTGTTGCCGCAGCTGCTCATCTACGCGTTTTTTGGGCTTATGATGACGCAGTATTCGTACTTTTGCGGTGTCGAGCTCTCAAACGCCGCCGTCGCGACCGTGATCCAGTACTCCGCGCCCGCGCTCATCCTTGCCGTCGTTTGCTTTTTAGAACGACGCGTGCCTAAAAAGGTCGAGCTCATCGCGCTCATTTTCGCGGTGCTGGGCGTCGTGCTGCTAGCCACTCACGGCGATCCGGGTTCGCTGGTTATCAGCGCGGAGGCGCTGGTTTGGTGCCTCATTAGCGCGCTTGGCGTCGTGATTTATAGTCTCATCCCAACGAAGCTAAATCAAAAATACCCCGTCCCGTTAAATTTAGGCTGGGGTATGGTTATCGGCGGCGGTGCGCTTGCGCTTTACACGCGGGTTTGGCAGCTAGGCGGCGTGAGCGATGCGGACGGCTTTGCGGTGCGCTTGTCGCGGTGGTGATTTTAGGCACGATATGCGCGTCTAGCTTTTACATGACGGGGCTAAAGATAATAGGCGCGAGCAGGGCGAGCATGATCGCGTGCATCGAGCCGGTGAGCGCCGCGGCGTTTGCCTATTTTTGGCTGGGGACGGAGTTTGTGTTTCTTGATTTTGCGGGCTTTACGCTCATTATCTCGTGCATATTTTTGCTGGCCAGGGACGATAAAAGGCGTAAAATTTAACGCGGCAAGACCTAATCGCGCCAAATTTAATCAAATCATAAGCGCATCCTTTTTGTAAAGAAGAAAAAGCTCGAAGAAGCAATTTTTGCAAGCGAGGCGGCTCGGGTGCGATTAAAACTAGGCTTGGCCTAAGTTTTAGATAAAATTAGGCGCTGATTTGCGGCGTTTTCATGCGCTCGTTTCGGGCGAAAATCGTAGCAAAATTTGCGGTAAGCAGAGCGTGAGCGGCGTTTAAGAGATTAAATTTGGAGAAAAATATGATTTATTTGGCGCAGACCGATACGACGGCTGGATTTTTGAGCAAGGATTTTCGCGAGATAAACGTACTCAAACGCCGAGCGGCGGACAAACCCTGCCTCATAACGACGGCAAAGTTTAGCGAGCTAAAAAATCTCGCTCGCGTGCCTGCTAAATTTAAAAATTTAGTGCGCCGTGCTAGAAAAACGACGTTTTTGTATCCGAACACTAGAGCCGTGCGCGTCGTAAAAGAGTGCGCCCACGAGGAGTTTTTGAGCAAATTTGACTGGCTCTACTCCAGCAGCGCAAATTTAAACGGACAAAACTTCGACGAAGAGTGGGCGAGGGCGGCGGCGGACGAGATCGTGGATCAAAATTTCAGCCAAAACGAAAGCTCGAAAATATATAAAATTTCAAAAACGAACTTAAAGCGCATAAGGTAGCTATCTGCTTGATAGCGTAGAGCGCGCGGACGTGATACCCGAGCATAGAAATTTGGCTTATAGCGCGGCATTATTTTGCAAACGAGCGGGCGATTTTAGCTTGGAAAAATTAGCAAAATTAAAGCACAAGCCTATCAATCGGCCGAATTTAGCCTGGCTGCGCGCCTTTATGGGATTTAAATAAATCTTAAAATTTAGCGCGTCTAATACGCAAAATTTGTTTTATCTGGCATTTGTGGGTTGATTTATCAGGCTTACGACCTTTTTAGACTTATATTATAAAGATAAATGCGTCGCTTTTACGTCGCCGCCGTTTTGTATGAGGTTTTAATCGATATCAAATCGCTTAATTTACAGCTAGTTTGCATCCATGGGCGCAAACGTAAAACGATCGCCGCGCCAAATGGTGCATTTAGCCGTTTGAGGATCATTGCGCGTCGGTAGCCTTTTGCAAGCAAGCGGCGATTCGCGGCTAAATTTTTCTTGAAATACTGCAGCACGCCTGGCGCATAGCCGTTTTATTGTATCAAAATATTTTTATAAATTTAGTAAATTTAGGATCTACTTTTGCATTGCGCTTTTGCGTAAATTTAAGCAGATGGCTTTTGCGTTTATACTAAGACGGCGCGTTTTGGCGTATTTAGCAGGGTTACAAACGTATAGATTTTCTAGGTAGGCTAAGATAGCATTAGCAGCAAATTTACCTGGATAAATACGAAAAACGCGGCAAAGCAAGTAAAAGCGCGGGTCTTTTGAAATACGCAGACGCGGCGCCTAGTTTCGCTCGCGATTATTTTTTGGCTTTAGTCGCGGTCTGTTTTTTATCCTGATTTGTCTGCGCGGGTTGCTTTTGCGTCGCATTCGCAGCAGCTGTGATAGACTCGGGCGTAGTTGTCGTCTGCGGCGCGGTTAAATTTTCATCCGGTTTTAAAAACCCTTCCTCCACCATCAGCTCGACTGCCGCCCTAAATGTCGGTAGGGCGCTTTGTGCGCCGAAGTAATAATAAGGCTTTTTGGGTTCTCTGGTTAAAACGCCGATGGTATATGAGTTGCCGCGAGAGTCGTTAGCAAAGCCGAAAAACGATCCGTTGTAGGTATTGCCGTAGCCGCCCGTCGTCGCGATGTGCGCGGTTCCGGTTTTGCCGCCGATTTCTAGTCCTTCTATCTTGGCTCTTTTGCCCGTACCGATTTCTACGGTTTTTATTAGGATGCGTTTCATTCGCTCTGCGGCTTCTGCAGAAAGCACGGTAACGGGTTTGGGGTCGTTTACTACGTAGAATTTGCCGTCTTTATAAAGCGAGTCCACGACCTTTGGCGTTACCATTATGCCCTTATTATTAAACACGTTATACGCCTTTAAAAGCTGGATAAAAGTAGCTTGTAAGCCGTATCCGTAGCTGATCGTGGCTTTATAAATTTGAGAATTTAGCTTAGCTACGGGCGGCATATTTCCGACTTGCTCGTATGGCATATCGATGCCTGTTTTTTGTGTAAAGCCAAAGCTTTGTAGTCCTGAGTAAATTTGAGCTCCGTCTAAGCGCTGGACTATTTGTATCATACCGATATTTGAGCTATATACGATGATGTCCTCGGCCGTGAGGAAGGGCTCCGGGTGAGTGTCTTTTATCGTGCGTTTTCCTAGCTGATAGACGCCGTTGTAGGTGTTTATGCGCTCTAGCGGATTGATTTTGTCGTTTGCCAAAAGAACGGCAAATATAAACGGCTTAAAAACCGATCCAACCTCGTACGCGTACTCCGTAGCGGATGAATTTAAAAATTTATAATCTTGTTTTCTGATATTTGAAGGATCGTATCGCGACGTACTCGCAAGCGCTAGCAGGCCGCCGGTTTTTGAGTCCATGACGCCCACGATTATCTCTTTTGCGTTTAGAAATTCCTTCTTTTCGTCGATGATTTGCTCGAGCCTAGTTTGGAATTTGAGCGAAGCATTTAGTATGACGTCGTAGCCGTCTACGCGGTTAGCTAAATTTGAATCGCTTGTTAAGATAATGTTATTTCCGATGTCTTTTGGGCCTAGCAGTTTGGCGTCTTGTATAGGCGAGATATAGTACTCGTAGGCTTTTTCTACGCCTTTTACGCCTTGAGTTTTCGTTATGCCGTCTTTTTCTATCTTTTTTACGTAACCTACCATCGGCGTTAGCGCATTTGCGGCTACGTATTGCCTACTTTCTCCGCTTTCTACGATATTCATACCGCGTAGCACGGCTACGCCAGTATTTGGGTCTTCGTAAGAGATAAAAATTTTCTTTTTGTACAGTTTTCTGGATAGCTCTTGTAGATACGCCGCGCCTCTAGCGTCGATTTTATAGGATAGCGTTACTGCGCCCTTTGCTTGGTCTATGATTTTTCTAACGGATTTTTCATCGTCGCCGCTATAGATGCAGTAGAGTCTTATAAACAAATCTTTTTTGTCGGGATCGATATTTCTAACGTCTAGCGTGACTTTGTATAGCTTTTGAGACCCGGTCACGCTAAAGCCGTCTTTGGTTATGATGTTGCCGCGAAGAGCGGTATTTACTTCGCTGGTTTCAAGTTTAGGCAGGCGTCTTTCGATATTAGAGCGATAAAAAACAACCGCTAAAAATATACCGATAAGCCCTAAAATCAGCAGGAAAAGGCCGATAGTTTCAGATTTTCGCCGATTCAAGGGTTAAATTTGCGTTCTTGAGATTTCTTTATACGCGCTTAGAGCCTTATTGCGGATCTCTAGCATAAGCTTCATCGACGTGTCGGCCTTGCCGATAGCGATAGCGGCTTGGTGCAGGTCTTTTACCTCGCCAGTCGCTAGATCGGCGATAGCTTTGTCCGCGTTGATTTGTATCTCGTTTAGCTCTTTTAGCGAGCTATCTAGCACATTGCCGAAATTTAACTCGCCTTTTTGATTTTGCAGAGTATTTGCTTCTTTTTTTTCAAACGGCGAAGCAACCGAGCCGATTTTATCTATGTTTGTCATAAAATTTAACCTTGTAATAATTCTAACGCGCTTTGAGCGATCGTTTTAGCCGACTGAAACGCCGAAACGTTTGCCTGATAGGCGCGCGTAGCTTCGATCAGATCCGCCATTTCGATGACGGGATTGATATTTGGGTACGCTACGTAGCCCCTCGCGTCGGCGTCGGGGTGAGACGGATCGTATTTTAGCTTAAAGTCCTTGTCGTCGCGCACTATCTTGTCAACTACGACGCTCATTATAGCAGGTTTTGCGTCTTTTGTATAGAATTTATCGTCTAGCGGATTTTCGTATTCGAGCAAGTTGTGTTTTTTCGCCACTTCGTCGTTCAGCACGCTATCAAAATCAACTGCCTTAAATATCACTTCGCGGCGTCTATACGGTCCGCCTTCTGCCGTTCGCACGGTGTTTGCGTTGGCGATGTTGGAGCTAATGACGTTCATCCTAAAGCGCTGTGCGCTTAGTCCGTATCCGCTGATATCAAAGTCGCTTAAATAATTACTCATAATCTATCCTTAAATTTTGCTGCTGGCATCAACCACGTTTTTAAATATCTGGCCGCTTTGCCTCATGGCGCGGTCAAGCGCGGTTATCATTATCGCGTTTTTGCTAAGCTCCGTCGTTTCGACGTCTAGATCGACTGTGTTTGCGTCGTTTCGCGCCATGTGTCCGTCGCGTAAAAATATCGTCGCACCGTTTGACGCCGGAAAATCTACGCGAGGAAAGTGCGCATCGTCCGTTTGCGCGAGTTTTAAAATTTTATTCTCGTCTTTGCCGTAGATTTCTTGCGCCGTTTGCGACAAGGCCGCTTCAAACGCGATATCGCGGGCTTTGTAAAAAGGCGTGTCGATGTTTGCTATGTTGCTAGAAATCATCTGTTGGCGTAAATTTCTGCTTGCCAGCGCGCTTTCTACGAGCGGTCTTGATTTTGAGGTTTGGATACCTGCGAACATTTTCCTGCCTTTTTCTCTAAATTTTACGAGATAATAAGCAAAAGGCGTTCCAAAACTAGAGTAAATTTTTAAATTCGCCAAACCCGCTAGGCTGATTTTTTAGCTCGTTAAATTTGGCTAAAAACTCGCTTCGCCTCGTTGCCTTTGCGCCCATAAATTTTAGATGTTCGTTCATAACCTGGCAGTCGATGAGAAAACTAAACGGCTTTAAAGCGCGGCAAAGCGCGATGAGAGCAACCTTTGACGCGCCCGTTTTTAGGCTAATCATACTTTCGCCGCAAAAGACCTTGCCGAAAATTTGCCCGTAAAGTCCGCCCGTTAGCTCGCCGTTCTCGTAAACCTCCACGCTGTGCGATATGCCTAGGCGGTGCAAATTTACGTATGCGCGCACGATCTCTTCGCTTAGCCACGTGGGCCCCTTTTTTTCGCGCTCGCTTTTGCAGATTTTTAGAAAATTTTCAAAGTCGTAGTCAAATCGCACTTCAAATTTTTTAAGCGCGGATTTTATGCTTTTTTGCACGCGCACCTCGCTTGGAGCTAGCACCGCGCGGGGATCTGGCGACCACCAGTATATGGGCTCGCCTGGCAAAAACCATGGGAAAATGCCTTTGTCGTAAGCTTGCAAAAGAGCATCGGCGCTTAGGTCGCCGCCGACGGCTAAAGGTGAGTTTGCAGGGGCGTTTGCGGGGTCTGGGAAGTTATAAATTTTTTCCAAATTTGACCCCGCGTCCGCTTATTTTAGAGTTTCAAATTTAAACGCCAGCTCGCCGCCCTTTAGCGCGATATTTGCGACGCCGCCGTTTTTTAGTGCGCCGAAAAGTATCTCGTCGCTAAGCTTGGTCGAGATCTCGTCTTGCACTAGGCGTTTTAGATTTCTGGCGCCGAATTCCTTGCTATAGCCCTTTTGCCAGAGGTATTTTTTGGCTTCGGCGGAGGCTTTTAGGACGACTTTTTTCTCGGCTAGACTTGAGTTTATCTCGTTAATTATCTTTTGCGCGATGAGGCTTAGCGCGTCCTCGCCAAGGTCGTTAAAATGCACGATTTTATCGATGCGGTTGCGAAACTCGGGGCTAAAAAATCCCTTTACCGCGGAGTCCGCTTTACCGCTTTCGTCTTTGCTAAAGCCTAGCGTCGCAGCCTCTTTTGAGCCCAAATTTGAGCTCATTATGATGACGGCGTTGCGAAAATCGCTCTTTGCGCCCGTGTTATCGGTAAGGCTCGCGCCGTCAAAAATTTGCAAAAAGACGTTTATCATCTCGTCGCTGGCCTTTTCGATCTCGTCAAACAAAATTACGCTATAGGGGTGCTTTTTAACGGCATTTGTGAGTATACCGCCCTCTTCAAAACCGACATATCCCGGAGGCGCGCCGATGAGACGCGAGACGCTGTGTTTTTCCATGTATTCGCTCATATCAAACCGCTCGAAATGCACGCCTAAATTTCGCGCTAGAGCCGCGCTTAGCTCGCTTTTGCCCACGCCGCTCGAGCCCGTAAATAAAAACACTCCCACAGGCGCGTTTGGTTGCTTTAGTCCCGCATACGAGCGCTTGATCGCCGCTACTAGCGTATCTACGGCCTCGTCTTGGCCGAAAATTTCGGACTTCAGCATTTGGGCTAGGTTTTTCAAATTTGTTGCGGCATCAGATTTTAGATTGGTATCGGGGATATTTGCCATCTTGCTTAAAATAGCGCTTAGATCGGACATTTTCACGGTTTTGGTTTTGTTTTGTAGGGCTAGAGCCGCGCCGACCTCGTCGATGAGATCGATGGCGCTATCTGGCAAAAATCTATCGTTTAGGTACTTTTTGGCTAGTTCTACGCTTTTAGTTAAAATTTCGTCGTTAAATTTGACTCCGTGAAAGCTTTCGTATTTGGCGCGAAGCCCTTTTAGGATCTCGACGCTTTCGTCCGCGCTCGGTTCTACGACGTCGATTTTGGCAAATCTGCGCGAGAGGGCTTTTTCTTTTTCAAAAAAGCTGCGATACTCCGCGTACGTCGTCGCTCCGATACAGCGAAGCGAGCCGTTTGCAAGCGCTGGCTTTAGTAAATTTGACATATCAAGTCCGCCGCCGCTCGTAGCTCCTGCGCCCACGATCGTGTGGATCTCGTCGATAAAAACTATCGCGTCCTCTTGCTCGGCAACCTCGTCCATCACGTCTTTTAGGCGTTTTTCAAAGTCGCCGCGGTACTTCGTGCCCGCTATCATCGCGCCGATATCCAGGGCGAAAATTTGCGCCTGCTTTAGCTGCTGCGGTACATCGCCGCTTGCGATTTTTAGCGCGAGCCCCTCGACTACGGCTGTTTTGCCCACGCCCGCTTCGCCTACTAGGATCGGATTATTTTTCTTGCGGCGGCTTAGCGTTTGCATTAGCCTTGCTAGCTCGTTTTCGCGCCCGATGATCGGATCGATCTTGCCCTCGGCTGCTAGTTTGGTTAAATTTGACGAGTATTTAGCGAGGTTTTGGAAGTTTTTAGCGCGAGCCTGCTTGTCGTCGTCTTTTGCGCGCTGTTTGATCTTTTGCGCATCGACGTCGTAAAATTCTAAAATTTTAGCCGCGTACGTGTCGCCTCTGGCTGCGATTTTAAAGAGCAAATCTCTGATGCCGACATTTTTGTCCTTTAGCTCGGTGTTTAGCTCTTTAAAAATTTGCTCCAAAAGCACCGTCATGCGCGGCTGTTTGTGGTGCGGGACTTGCTCGTTGGTTTGCAGTAGATAGTTTTTTAGATCGCTTTTTAGTCCCTCGACATCGGTTAGACCCGCGCCGGCTAAGATATCTCTAGTCTCTTCGTTTAAATTTACCAGCACGAAAAGCACGTGCTCGCTGGTTAGATACTCGTGAAAATTCGAGTAGGCAAACTGCCCGGCCTTTTCTAAAAGATAGCTTAAATCCGAGTCAAACATTATTTCCTCCTCTTTGCACCTTTTGCGCGCCCGTTTTTACGGGCTACTCTTCCTCGACGACGGCCTTTAGTGGATAGCCTGCTGCGGCTGCGGCTTTTAGCGTTTGGTTTTGTTTGGTTTGGGCAATCTCTTTAGTATAGACGCCCGCCACCCCGCTACCTTCGTTGTGTATTTTTAGCATCACGGCTACCGCGCTTTGCATATCGCAATTAAAAATCTCTACCAGCACGCTAACCACGAAATCCATGCTCGTAACGTCGTCGTTTAACAAAATAACCTTAAATTTGTGCGGAAATTCGGGTTTTTCCTTAAGGGCGACGTCTCGCTCCCGCTCGGTGGCGGTTTTAGCGGGCATTTTTGATTCTCTCGTAATCTTTCGTCATCGCGTCTAGATGGATGCCGCCTAGATAGTATTTCACGCCGAATTTTCCGCTATCTACGTCGGTTAGCTCCTGATATACGCCGCCTTTTAGCACCATTTTTATCGGCACGCTCTCAAGCCGCTCGTATTTTATATCCTCTAAAATTTGCGCGGCAAGCCTGTCGTTGATTTTAGCGTCGTTTGAGATGAAGTAAAAGGCGTTGTATTTTTGCGCGAAATTTTCCACGACGTATTCGTTCGTGACGTTTTCAAAGTGCGTGAGTCCCACGATCGTGAAGTCGTTTAGGTTGTCGATCTGAAATTTGGTGAGATCAGGCGCTTCTTTTTGACACGGCGGACAAAACGTACCGAATATATCAAACATCAAAATTTTATCTTCCTCGCCCTTGATAACAAAGCCGCCCTCGACGCGCTTTAGCGTGAGCTCTTTGCCAAACACGCTCTTTAGCGCGATCTCCTCGCCCGTTTTATAGCCCTCTATCTTTACTGGGGCCTTCGCCGTCTCGTCCTCGCCGCAGCCTGCTAGAAATATCGCGCAGGCCAAAGCCGCAAAAATCGCCTTCATGGTTTTTTTCATATTATTTTCCTTGTTTTGATCTTAGTTCGGTTATGCTTTCGCCGCCAAAGCCGTAGTCGTCGGTGCTAACTTCCTCTATCACGACGACGGTTCTGCTCGCGTCGCGCTTTAGCGTATCGCCTAGCAGCTTTGTTACGCCTGCTATGAGCGCGCGCTTTTGCTCGGCGCTTACGGCCTCTTTTTCTTTTGTGATTTTTATATTTACGTATGGCATCTGCTTTCCTTAAGCGTATTTTTTCATCGCTGCACGCGCTTCTTTGTCGGCTTCTTTACGCTTTATCGTCTCGCGCTTATCGTGCAAATTTTTACCTTTTGCAAGCGCTACTCGCGCCTTTACTATATTTTTGTCGTTTAGATAGAGCGCTAAAACCACTAGCGTGAGGCCCTCTTGCGTGACTTGACCGAAAATTTTATCTATCTGCTTGCGGTGCATCAGTAGTTTTCTAGGAGCCCGCTCGTCCGGGCGAAACGCCGAGTGCGTCGTGTTTAGGTGGCTGATGTGCGCGTTTAGCAAAAACAGCTCGCCCTTTATCACGCGCGCGAAGCTATCCTTTAGATTTGCGCGGCCCGCCCTTAGAGCCTTTACTTCGCTGCCTTTTAGCACGATGCCCGCCTCAAAAGTCTCGATGATGCTAAAGTCAAACAAAGCCTTTTTATTTTTGGCTAAATCCTTACCCATTTTTTACCTTTTATTTTAAGAAAAACACGCTAGCGCCGCTGCCGCTGAGGAAAAAATCTTTAAATTTATCCATCTGCGGATAAATTTTAAAGCACGGCGCAAAAAGATCGTTTAGTTTGCGATTTTCGTATCGCTCCAGTAGCTGCGCCGTCGTCATCTCGCGCATTTTTTCCGCTAGATTTACGTCGATGCTATCCATAAAATTTGCCCTAAATTCGCCGTAAACCGCAGGCGTCGAACAAAAGACGCTCGGCGTTAAAATTTCTACCTCCGGCACTTCGTCTTCAAAATCGCTTATTATCTCGCCGATACCGCTAACGTTTGCCGCCTCGAAATCGCTAGCGAAAAACGCCACGTCCGCTCCGATATTCGCGCCTATTTTCATCAAATTTTCGCGCGTTAGTTTTAAATTTAACTCCTCGTTCGCCATCTTTAAAAACGTAGCCGCGTTTGAGCTGCCTCCGCCAAGGCCCGCGCCTAAAGGGATTTGCTTTTTTATCACGATTTTATGCGAGGCGAAAAACTCATTTAGCTCATCTTTAAAGCCCGCTTTTTCCAGCTCAAATTTGGCTTTTAAAACGATATTATTTTCGATATTTTCGTTATCGCACTCAAGCGCGAAGCCGCTAGATTTTTCAAAGAAAATTTCGTCGTAAATCTCGCGCCTTAAAACAAAGCGAGAGACGATTTCGTGGTAGTTGCCGCGAGTGCCGACGATCTTTAAAAACGAGTTTATCTTCGCGTAGCTTTTCATTATTTTACGATTTTATCGCTGAGCTCTTTTAGGCTCGCTTCGCCTGCGCCGTTTAGAGCCTGTTTGTTTTCCGCCGCTACGTCCTCGACTAGCTCGGAGCGCAGGATCATCATATTTTTAGGCGCGTCGATGCCGATTTTTACGCCGCCTTTTGAGATGCCTACGACCGTGATTTTGATATCGTTTCCCAGCATTATGCTTTCGTCTTCTTTTCTTGCGAGTATTAGCATTTTTCGACCTTATTTAGTTTATATGTTACGGTTTCGTCTTTGATTTCAATGATACTAAAAAATTCATCAAAGTTTATTAAATATAGCCCTTCGGCGCCAAATTTTAGCTTTTCTACGCTCAGTTTTTTGCCAAGCATCACGTCTGCTGGGTTGCCTAGATATTCGTTTCGCGGTAGCGAAATATAATCAAGCGGATTTAAAAACCGCTCGTTTTCATAAACGAATTTGCCCTCGCTCACGCGTTTTAGCGCGCTTAGAGTGGCTTTTACGCCAAGCTTTGCGGCTAAAATTTGAGCGTATGAGCGCACGTACGAGCCCTCGCTAACGCTAATGCGAAAGCTCAAAAACGGATGCGTATATGCCCTCAAATTTACGTCAAAAACGCTCATCGTTTGGCTTTTTAGCTCAAACTCCTCGCCCGCTCTTGCTAGCTCATACGCGCGTTTGCCGCCCACGTGCTTGGCGCTAAATTTGGGCGGTACGTAGGCGATCTCGCCTTTTAGCTCGCTTAGCGCCGCTTTTACGTCCGCTAAATTTAACTGCGGATAAATCGTGATCTCCTCGATATTTTCGTTATCTAGGCTAGCGCTTGTAGCCCCTAGCCACATAGTCGCTTCGTAGATTTTGGGCGTTTTATCTATATAGTTAAAAAGTCGCGTGTGATTGCCTAGAGCCACGATCAGGCAGCCGCTGGCAAACGGATCTAGTGTGCCTGAAAAGCCCGCTTTTTTGACGCCGTATTTGCGCTTTAGCCTACTTAGGAAATGATTTGAGCTTATGCCTGCGGGCTTGTTCGCGACAAAAAGCGCGTTCATTTAAATTTGACCTTTAGAGGTTGCGTTAAATTTGATCCGCGAGCGTCAAATTTGAGCACGTAAATTTGATCAAATTTGACGCGGTATTTAGCCTGCAAGGCCTCAAATTTACTCATTTTCACACCGCTTTTTCGACGAAGCTAGACATTATCTCGCGGCTGATTCCGCCGAAATTTATCGTTAGCTTTAGCTCTTTTTTGATCTTAGCTACCGCCGTCACGCGCCCGATACCGAAAATTTTGTGCTTGACGAGGTCGCCTTTTTTGTATTCGCCCGCGGTTTGCGCTTGCGTTTGGATGATGAGACTGCCGCTGCAAACGCCCGCCTCGCTTAAAAATCTGCTCTTTTCCAGCCTCGTTCTCTGACCTTTATAAAAGCGCGAATTTACAAAGCTTAGCGTTAGGGTTTTTTTGGCGCGGGTGATGGCGACGTAGGCTAGGCGTCGCTCCTCCTCGATGTCGCTGCCGTCGCCTAGAAGCGGGAAAAACCCCTCTTCAAGCCCGATCACGAAAAGATGCTCAAACTCAAGCCCCTTGCTAGCATGGATACTCATGATCGAGATCGCCTCGCCGCCGATGTTATCCTGCTCGCTTTGCAGTGCGATCTCGTTTAAAAACTCCTCGATAGAAAAGCTTGGGTTTTGCTTGATTTGATCTTTTATCATCGCGTAAAACTCGTCGATGTTTGCCACGCGCTCGGAGCCGTCTGGTAGGCTCTCGTAGTATTTTTTGATGCCGAATTTAGCTTCTAGTTTATCTACTAGCTCATAGGGCGAGTCGCACTCTTTTAGCTCTCTTAAATTTGCCGCAAATTCGCCTAGGCTTGAGACGATCTTTTTGCTTAGATCCTTGTCGTTTTCGTCCAGGCTAGATATCGCTTCAAATAGCGAAAGTTTATGCTCGAAAGCTATTTTTTCGATCTTTGCGAGGCTTACTTTGCCAAGGCCGCGTTTTGGGCGGTTGATGACGCGCTTTAGCGAGAAGTCGTCGTTCTCGTTTGCGACCAGCCTTAGGTAGCTGATGACGTCTTTGACCTCGGCGCGCTCGTAGAATTTAACTCCGCCGACCATCTTATACGGGATTTTTTCTTTGGTTAGGCCTTCTTCGAGCGAGCGAGAGAGGGCGTTTATGCGGTACAATATAGCGATATCGCTAGCCTGCGCGCCGCTATCAAGCAGCTTTTTGATACGTTTGGCTACTTTTAGGCTCTCCATCGTTTCGTCGTCTGATTCCATTAGCGCGACGTCCTCGCCGCCTTCTTTGGTGCTTTTTAGCTCTTTGCCCAGGCGGTTTCTGTTATGGTCGATCAGCTCGTTTGCCGCGCGTAAAATTTGACTCGTCGAGCGGTAGTTTTGCTCTAGCCTTATGACCTTGACGTCTTTAAACTGGTCTTTAAAATTTAATATATTTTCGATTTTTGCTCCGCGCCAGCCGTAGATACTTTGATCATCGTCGCCCACGACCGCGATATTTTCGTGCGTGCAGCAGAGTTTGCGCAGGAGCTTGTACTGAAGGTCGTTGGTGTCTTGATACTCGTCTACCATCACGTAGGCGTAGCGCTGTGAAATTTCGCGCGCTAGAGCCTCGTCCTCGTCTAAAATTTTATAGCTAAGGCACAGCAGGTCGTCAAAATCCACGAGGTTGTTTGCCGCCAAATACTCCTCGTAAAGCTTATAGATGTTTGCTAGCTTTGCGTGGTAGCCGTCTTTGAAATTTTGTCCGTTTGCAAAGATATCGCCTTGGTTTAAAACCTCTTCTACGCTTAAAAGCGAGTTTTTAAAATTTGAGATTTCGTTAGCTAGAACCGAGGTCGCGATATCGCCCTCAAAGCCCTTTAAGATGCGCTTTTTATCGTCGGTGTCGATGATGACGAAGTTGTTTTTGCGCTTTAAGCGGTCGATGTAAAATTTCAAAAACAAAAGCCCGAATTTGTGAAAAGTGCAAAGTAGCGGAGTGAAATTTTTACCGGCGGCGCCTAGCATATTTAGCGCGCGGGCTCGCATCTCGCTTGCGGCTTTGTTGGTGAAGGTTAGCGTTAGGGTGTTTGACGGCGGGATGCCTAGCTCGCTTATGAGATAGGCTAGGCGAGTGGTGATGGTTTTGGTTTTGCCGCTGCCTGCTCCGGCTAAAATCAGCATCGCTCCGTCCGTATGCGAGGCGGCCTCGCGCTGGCTCTCGTTTAGGTCGTCTAGTAGATCGGACATTAAATTTCCTACTTTTTCGTTTTAAGATTATTAAATTCTAACAAAATAAGCTTAAAAATCGCCGTTGTTATAAATTCGGGTCAGATTAAGAGCGTTTTCAGATATAAATCAATACAATATTAAAAAGATGATTTTATAAGCTGATATAATAATAAGGAGTCTGATGTGATCAATGACTTTAGTAAATTTTATACCTTTATGGAGATAGTTAAGGAGCGTAGTTTTTCAAAGGCTTCAAGAGCGCTGGGTATCTCGCAGCCGGCAGTTACTTTGCAGATGAAAAAGCTTGAAGAGGCGCTACAAACTACGCTAATAATGCGTAAGAAAAACGGCATCGTCCTAACTCGCGAGGGCGAGAAATTTTACAAACTCTGTACTCAGTTTGAAAGCGCGATGTTTCGTTTTAAAGACGAGCTAGCGCGCATAAAAACGGACAAAGCACCGCTAGTAATCGCTACCACGCAACTTATCGCCGAGGCGGTCATATCGATGCTGCTGGATAAAATCTCGCAAAGCGTAGGCAGCGAGCTAGATATCAGGATAAAAGATCAAAGCGAGCTCATAAACTACCTAAAAGACCGCCGCAGCGACATCGCTATCATCCTGGAGCAGTCGCTTGATAGCAGCTTGCTCGTTAAAAAGCTATTTGACTACGAGCTGATTTTGGTTTCAAATAAAAAAATCGTCGAAAGCGTAAAGGCTGAGGAGCTGGTTAAATTTAAATTTATCAAAGACAGAACCAGAAACTACCTTGATGATATTTTGCAAAAGTACGGCATAGACGCGAATGCGCTTGACGTGGCGTATTCGCTAGACGGCTCGATAATGGTTTGCCGCGCGATGATATCAAACGACGCCGATACTTACGTGGCGTTTTTGCCGAGATTTTTGATCGAGGATAAACTAAGAGAAGCAAAGCTTTTTGAGATAAATATCGCTAAATTTAAGCTAACTCGCTCGGTCTATGCCGCCGCGCTAAAAGAAAACGAGGAAACGCTGCATAAATTTTTAAAGATCAAAGCGAGTTTTGATTTTTAAACCTCTTTTGATTTAGCCTCTATGCCGCATAAATTTAAAATGCTCGGACGCAAATTTACGCAAAGAGCTAGCTTTGGCTTAATCTCAAATTTTAAACCGAGCCGCTAAAAATTAAGTAAAAATAAAAGCAAGCAGACGGGCAAAAGCCCGTCTGAATAATAATGCGGCTTAAAACGTAAATTCCCAGTTTAGCCTGAAATTTCTACCGGCCGAGTAGAAGCGGTTGATGCCTAGCCCCGTGGTTCTATCGATCATATTCATAGTGCCAAAAGGCCTGATAGAGCGCGCGGCGTCCCAAGTGATGTATTTTTCGTTAGTTAGGTTATAAACGCCTAGCCTAAACGTCAAATTTTTAATCGGGCGCACGTAGGTTACGACGTCTACTAGCGTGTAGGCGTTACTTCGCCATTTTGAGTGGCTGTTTGTATTGTATGGATTGCCGTACGGGTCGGTATCTAGGCGCCAGAACATATTATAGGTGTCTTTTTCTTTTTTAGATGCGACGCTAGTGACGTAGATGTCGGCGCCGAATTTATCCGCAGCGCTTGCGTAGCCTAGAGCGTAGATCGCAGTGGTCGGCTGGATGGCGTTCATCGGCACTTTACCGTCGTTTTCCGTTTGCACTCTGCCTTTTTGCAGCGTTAGTTTGTAGCTAGCGTGAAAGCCCTCTAGCGCGTCTGAAATTTGACCCAAATGCAGCATAGAGTTTATCTCAAGACCGCGCACGGTAGCTTTGCTACGGTTTACGTTACCGTATAGCGCAAAAGGTATGGTGTTGCCGCCGCCGCCCGTGGCGTAGCTTTTGGTGCCAAGCGAGATTAGGTCTATAAAGTTATCGTATTTGGTTTCAAAAAAGCTTGTCGTTATAAAGCTTTTTCCCTCGTGCAGCGTTAATGCAAGCTCTTTTGTCTTAGCTATTTCCGGTTTTAGATCCGGATTTGGTTGAATGGTAAAATCAGGATGCTTAAACGCCAAATATAGCTCGTCCGAAGTAGGCGCTCTAAAGCCTTTGGAGTATTTTAGCTGTACTCTAAAATAATCTAGCGGATCGATATCGGCCCCGATGGCATAAGAGCTATTTGTAAATTTTTTATCCCTAGCGATGTATTTTATGTTAGCTAGCGCGTTGTTAGGCGCTTCTTGCTTCCATGCATCATGCGCTCTTTTCCACTCGTCTCTATCTGCATAGTCCCACCATTTTGGCTCCGGGCTAGGATTATACGGTACGAAAAGACCTAACACCATATCGTCGGGGATTTTAGGCGTAGAGCCCGGGACGTAGTTTGGTTTATATTTTATCTTGTCGTAGCGGTAGCCTAAATTTATCCCCAGCCAGTCGTTTACGCGCATATCGTCGTTTAGATACAAAGCGCCTTCTTTTGTTTTAACCGGGATTAAAAAAGACGTTAGCGGCTCGGTTCTAGGGCAAAGCGCGTAAAGTAGCGTTAGCGGCGCATTTTCGCAAGTATAGGGCGTACCCGAAAAATCCGTACCTAGCGTCTTAGGCGCCCACCACCGGCTGCTCGTAGCGTCGTAGCCTTGCTTGTTCGTCATAGATTTTTCGGTTCTAGCAAAGCTTAGTCCGTATGCGATATCGTGCTCTACGTCGCCCGTTTTGGCGTATTTGTTAAAGTCTAGGTTAAACTGCTTGGTGTTCGTGTCTAGATCGCGTTCTTTCCAGTCGCGGCTTAAGTAGCCCTTGCCGTACGGAGTGATTAGGTATCCGCTCTGCGAGCTTTGTTTAAAGGTCTTGCCCGTGCTTGCGTCGGTATAGCTTTTATCTAGCGGAACGGTTGATTTTATGTATTGATCGGTGGCGTAGTCGTATTTTAGCACGTCGATGTTTGGCTGGGAGCAGTCAAATATAGAGCAGTCTAGCCACGTGTTGCTTACGTTTTGATTGATGCTAAATTTATTCTGCTCATGGACGTTTCCTTGGCTATCTACGAGCCTGTTTACCCACGTTAGTCCGCCGTACTGGGGGTCTATCTCCTGCGTTCGTTGCAGGGTCACTTCGCCGCCGTATTTATCGACAACCTTGTTGTTTTTAACCTGAAGTCCGATAGGATTTGAAATTTCAGCGCAGTTTTCTCCTGCTTGGCAGTGCTCCTCGGTTCTGGCGCGGGATTTAATTTTTTGGTTGGAGTATGTAAATTTCATCGTATCCCACAACGGAGTTTCGCTAAAATTTTCATAGGCAAAAGCGCGATTTTTTCTATCCATCATATCGTCGTTGTATCTTAGACCGGTATCTACGATCTCGTCTCTGTTGCTAGAAAGCGTAAGCGTGTATGATAGGTCTTTGCCTTGAGATCGGTTTTTGTAGGTATCTGACATAAAGGTAAATCTATGCTCCTCATGAGGCTGGAAGCCTAGCTTAATAAGACTGCTCGTCTTTTTGATGTAGTACGGATCGGCCTTTTCTCTGGTTCTACCTAGCACGCTATCGTCATAACCCTTGTAACCGTAGTTTTCCGTCTCGTGGTGTCTGCGCTTAGTTTGTACGGCTAGGATATCAAACCACTTAAACCTACCGGCTAAGGTGTGCGAGTGCATGGTTTGATTATCGGCGGTATTGTAGCCGCCTTTGTAGCCGTAGAAGTAGTCCTTATCTAGCAAAAGATCCCTTGCGTCTTTTGTTTCAAACATCACGGAGCCGCCCAGAGACCCAGAACCCGTACGAACGGAGTCTGCGCCTTTTGAGATGGTGGCTTGTTTTAGCGTTTCAAACTCTACGCCGTTGCGAGTGTTGTTAAAGTTTCCGTATCCTTCAAATAGCTCCTTAAAGCCTTGCGAGCTTAGCGTCTGAGCCTGATGCAGGCCGTCTACCGTGATAGCTACGCGGTTTTCTTCTACGCCTCTTATCGCGTAGCCGCTTTGGCCAAAACGCCCGGCTTCTACCGTCGTTACGCCCGTTTCGTATCGCACTAGGTCTTTATTGTCAGAAACCTGCGTTTTGGTTAGCTCTTTGGCGCTTTTTACGTTTTGGCCGACCTTTTTTTGTAGCGGATCGCTTTGCGCCTCCGCTTCGCCGCTAACCGTTACTTCTTTTAGCTCGACCTCGGCTTCTTTTGCATTTAAATTCGATAAAAGAAGCAAAGCGGCAAGAGAGAATTTAAGACGGTTCATTTTCTATCCTTATTAACGATAATTTTGATATTCATTTGCTATAAAATACGAAATGATAATAAATATTCGTTTATAGTTTGATTAAAAAATAGAATTTAGTTTAAAAATTACAAGTTAATTTTTGATATTAAGAAATAAGAGAATCGTTACTAGCAAAATCGCTGCAATAATATAGCGTTTTGCTTAAGTAAATTTAGCAAATTTAAGACGAAATCCGCGTCCGTCAAAATACATGCGCAAAACGTAGTGAGCGCTATAAAGCCGCCTATTTGGGCAAAACTAATATCGCCCGACTTGAATGAAGGAAAAGCGTATAAAAGTAAACCTATAAAAAATAGCGCGAGCAAAACGGCGGATAAAATTTTGCTCACTTTTTAAATAAATCTTTATTATTCGGGTTTGACATTAGCGCCGACATTGATTTTTCGAGCTGGCTTTTTTGAGTTTTGTATACGGAAAAATTTACTAAAATCGGGCTGTTTTCTACTAAAATTTGAACGATAGCTCCAAGCGGAAAGCTAACGACGCTGGCGAAATTTTCCTTACCGAAGCCAGCCTCGAAGCTTAACTCCTCCGGCGTTAGCTTAGCGCTGCTAAAAGTGTAGCCCGCAAGCGTAAAGACGATAACGGGAGCCGTAAAGGTGCTGCTAATATACTCAGGCAGCTCGGGGTCAAATTTGACTAGATCAAGGTTAGCCATCGCCGAAAACGCGCGGTCGTTTTTTAGCATATACTCCACGCACTCAAAAACGTGGCGTTTCATTATCGCCGAAAATTTCTCGTCGTCTAAAATCTCATCAAGCATTTTGCCTCCTTTTGTGCTTTTTTAAATTTTACCGTCTGCCTCGGCGCCGAATTTAACCTTGAATTAACGCAAAATTTAGCGTCAAATTTACGCTCGCTACGCTTCTTGGCAAAACTCCTCCACTAGCTTTCTAACCTCGTTTATGCCGATTTGCCAAAACGCCGCGTCCTCGATATCAAAACCGAACATCCCGACCAGCTCTTTTGGCGAGCGTGAGCCGCCCGCGCTTAAAAACTCGGTGTAAATTTGCACGAAATTTTCGCATTTGCCGCTTTTATAAAGCCCAAAAATCGCCAGCACCAAAAGCTGCGCGTAGGAGTAGGCGTAGCAGTAAAACGGCGTGTGGATAAAGTGCGGGATGTAGCTCCACCAAATTTTGTAGTAGTCGTTTAGCGTGACGCTTGGCCCGAACATCTTAGAGCTCTCTTCGAGCCAAATTTTATTTAGCTCATCAGCACTTATCTCGCCCTCATGCGCGTGAACTCGGCGCTCAAAGGTCGTGAAGTTTATCTGGCGATAAAGCGTAGCGAAGATATCCTCGATCTTGCCCGCGAGTAGGGCAGTTTTTTCTTTGCCTTTTAGCGTGCTTTTTACGTGATCGAAAACCAACATCTCGCAAAACACCGATGCCGTCTCCGCCGTAGTTAGCGGCGTGTCGGCGTTTAGAAATCCTACGCTTTCATAGGCTAGATTTTGATGTGCGGCGTGGCCTAGCTCGTGCGCTAGGGTAAAAAGATCCCGCCTCTCGTCGGTGTGGTTTAAAAGTACGTAAGGATGAGCATTTGCGACGCCTGATTGAGAAAAGGCGCCGCCTCGTTTATTTCGCGCAGGATATACGTCGATCCAGCCTTCTTTAAACGCGCGAGCGGCTATATCGCCGAATTTTGGGCTAAATTTGGCAAAAGTCTCAAGTACGATTTTTTTGCACTCTTCAAATTTATAAACGCTCTTACTCTGCTCAAGCGGTGCGTATCTATCGTAGTCGTAAAGCTTTTTAAGGCCTAAAATTTTACGCTTTTTTTCGTAAAATTTAATCGGCAGATCAAAGCTCGTTTCAGCAGCCTGTATGAGCGCGTCTACGCTAGCCTTGGTCGTTTGGTTTGAGAAATGCCGCGGGCTTTCGGGCAGGTCAAAATTCCTCAGCTCGCAGCTGGTTTTTAGGCTGGTTTTTATCATATTATAGATGTAGCTAAGCAGATGCTGCTGCGGTGCTAGGCCGCCCGAGAGGCTCTTTGCGGCTGCTTTTCGCTCGGCTCGGTCCGGGCTGTGAAGTTTGGATAAAATCTCCTCTTCGCCTAACATCTCGCCCTTAAATTTAAACTTAAGCGCGCTTAGCGTCTCGTCAAAAAGCCGCGAAAAGCCTTCCGCGCCCGTGTTTGCCGTGCGGAGTAAAATTTGCTCCTCTTTTAGGCTTAGCTGGTGGGCTTTTTCTTTTGCGATATTGGCTAGATAGTAGCCGAGTCTCGCGCTTTTGGCGATGATTTTGTTTTGTCTGGCTTCGTCAAATTCGTTAAATTTAAGCTCGAAAAATAGCAGATGATTTTGCGCCTTTGAGCTAAGCTCGTCAAATTTGGCGTAAAACGCGCCCTTTGAGGTGTCTTTTGAAAAAACTAGGCTCACGTAAATTTGCACGCGAGCGATGTTTTCTAGTAAATTTTCATACTCGCTAAGCGCGCCTAAAAACTCCTCGTCTCTTAAATTTAAAAACTTATCCGAGTATTTGGCTTCAAATTTTTCGCACTCGTTTTGCAACGAAAGAGCCGAAATCTCCAGCTCTTTTTCGTTTTTAAAAAGCGGGGTTAAGTCCCAAACGTTCATTTTTGCGACCTTAAATTTACTCTGACGTTTCAGACGCTACGGCCGTGAAAAGCACGTCTGAGGCGCTATTTACGGCTGTTTCTACCGAGTCTTGGATCACGCCGATGATAAACCCTACGCCGACAACTTGCATCGCGATGTCGTTACCGATGCCAAATAGCGCGCAAGCAAGCGGCACTAGCAGTAGCGAACCGCCCGCAACGCCCGAAGCCCCGCACGCGCCAAGAGCCGAGATAAAGCAAAGCAGTAACGCGTCGCCAAAATCAACCGTGATAGAGGGGATCGAGTTTACCGCCGCAAGCGCCAAAACGCCGATAGTTACGGCAGCTCCGCCCATGTTTATGGTAGCTCCTAGAGGGATCGAGATCGAGTAGAGCTCCTCTTTTAGTCCTAGCTTTTTGCAAAGCGCCATATTTACGGGGATGTTTGCCGCCGAGCTGCGGGTGAAAAACGCCGTAACCGCGCTCTCTCTCACGCAAGTCATCACGAGCGGATAAGGATTTTTCTTGGTTAGGACAAACACTATCGCAGGATAAACGACGAAAGAAACGAAGGCCATGGAGCCTACTAGAACGAGGATTAGCTTTAGGTAGCCAGCAAGCGCGTCAAAGCCGGTATTATGGATGCTAATGGTAACTAGACCAAAGATACCAAACGGCGCGAGACGGATGATAAATCTAACGATTTTAGTCACGCCGTCGCTAACGTCTTGGAATACTTTTTTAGTCTCGGCGGTGCAAAATCTCATCGCGATACCGCCGCCCACGGCCCAGGTAATGATGCCTATGTAGTTGCCGCTAGAAAGCGCGGTGATAGGGTTTTGAACCATTTTAAAGATGAGGTCTTTTAGCACCTCTACGATACCTTGCGGCGCGCTCATATCGGCGCTTTGTACGCCTTTTAGCATAAGCTCCGTAGGAAAAAGAAAACTAGCGACCACGGCAACCACGGCAGCTAAAAACGTACCTACTAGATATAGCCCGACTACTTTTTGCATGCCTTTGGAGTGGCCGAATTCTTTTACGATGATAGAGGCCGCCACTAGCACAAAAACCAGAATCGGCGCGATGGCTTTAAGCGCTCCGACGAAGAGATCGCCCAAAACGGCGATAGAATTTGCTACCGAATTTGCCGCGTCCGTTAGCCCTTTTTTAGCCGCGGCTAGCTGCGCCGTATCGGTTACGCCCTCTGCTATGAGCTTGTTAAAATCCGCCGATTGACTATGCGTCCAAAAGCCTATCGCCGCCCCCAGTAGGATGCCGATTAGAATTTGAACGATCAAATTTCCGTCGGCGTATCGTTTTGCCAGTTTGCCAAACATTCTAGTGTCCTTACTTTAAAGTTTAATTTTAGTTTAGGATTATAGCCGAATTTATGCCGAATTTACAAGCTTTGAGCGAGATTAATTTCAATTTTATTATGAAATGTTACAATTGCGAGATTAAATTTTATAAAAGGAAACGCTATGTATCTATTTACTTCAGAAGTGGTAAGTCCGGGGCATCCGGACAAATGCGCCGATATCATCGCAGATAGCATCGTCGATACGATCTTGATGCAAGATCCAAACGGTCGCGTCGCTAGCGAGGTTTTTGTCGCGGGTAAAAACATTATAATAGGCGGCGAGATAAACTCTAAGGTTAAGCTAAGTTTTAAAGACTACGAGGCGATCGTTAAAAACGCGTTAGCAAAAATCGGCTACGACGGCAAGTCTAAATTTACTAAAGAGCAGTGCCTGCATCCAGACGACATCGAGATAAAAGTCTGCGTAAATCAGCAAAGCTCGGATATAAATCAAGGCGTCGACCAAGAAGGCGGCGAGATAGGCGCAGGGGATCAGGGCATAATGTTTGGCTTTGCCAGCTGCGAAGCGAACGAATATATGCCAGCAGCCATAACCTACGCCAGAATGCTTTGCGACAAGGTTTATAAATTTGCCAAAGCTAATCCCGATAAACTCGGCGTCGATATCAAAACTCAGGTCACCATAGACTACGGCACGAAGGATAACTTTGAAAACTGCAAACCTCAAAGCATCCACACTATCGTTGTTTCGGCCCCTTGCGTCGAGACGATGAAGATAGAGGAGCTACGCGCCCTGGTGCAAACCCTCATCGACGATGCGGGCTTGCCTAAAGACCTCTATGATAAAAGCAAAACGCTAATCTACATCAACCCGACCGGCCGCTACGTAAATCACAGCTCGCTTCACGATAGCGGACTAACGGGTCGCAAGCTCATCGTAGATAGCTTTGGCGGATATAGCCCGATAGGCGGCGGCGCGCAAAGCAGCAAAGACTACACGAAAGTCGATCGTAGCGGCCTTTATGCGGCGCGCTGGATAGCTAAAAATATAGTCGCGGCCGGCCTTGCTAAAAAATGCATCGTCCAGCTAAGCTACGCTATCGGTATGGCAAAGCCTACATCCGTCAGCGTCGATACGATGGGCACGCAGATCTCGGGCATAAACGACGATATGCTGTCAAATTTCGTTAGCGAAAACTTCGCCCTCACTCCGCGCTGGATCACGAATAAATTCGGCCTAGATAAACCCGGCAAAGATACGTTTCTATACGCTAAAGTAGCAGCCAAAGGTCAAGTCGGAAACGCCAAATATCCGTGGGAAAAGCTTGATGCGGTAGGTACTTTTAAGGCTTTGATTAAATAATCTCTCAAGCCCGCTAAATTTAATGCGGGCTTAAATTTACCCTCAAATTTAAGGCTTCGTATGAAATTTCGTCCCGCTTTACGTCTTAAATTTGCTTCAAAAACGTGCGACAAATTTTAAAGAGAGTTAAAATGCAAACAGAAGCAAAACAAAACGGTGAAAACAAGGCGCTCGGACTCGTTTTGCTCGGGCTTTGCGCTTTTTATTTTATCTGCGCGCTAGGCATTTTTGTATTGCCTTTTGACGTGCTGGCTCGCTCGTCTTTGGCAAGAGATTTCGTGGAGGCTATGCTTAAAATTTACCCGGCCGTAGAGAGGGCTTTTTCTCATACCGATTTTACGCAAAAGGCCGCGCTTTATATCGCTTATATGGGAGTCGTCAAGGTCGTCACGCTTGTTGGTTTCGTAGCTGCTTGCTTGCTGTGCGGCAGTAAAAAACATAGAGCTCGCGCGATGAAACAAGCAAGAAAAGAAAATCCGGTAGTGGGATTTTTTCTTTCATTTTGCGGCATTTTGTGGGCTGGTTTTTTGATAAATATGGATTTTACGGGTTATCATATCGGATATCGTAAGCCAAGAAATTCGCCTGAATACGAATGGGTGCTGAGGTCTCCCGGCGAGCTATTTTGGCAGATGACGATTGATTTTATATTTTTGATTATCGTGGCGGCTTGTATTTTTTACGCGGCATTGCAAATTCGGTTGCTTTTTAGCAAACGCAAAAACGCTTAAATTTAGCAAATTTATCTGAAAAATTTATCGAGCAAGCCTTGCTTTGGCGTTATTATCTCAGACGGCGAGCCGTTTACGCTGTGATAGATTACTTTGCTGTATTTCGTCGCGTAGTATCTGAGTAAATTTCGCTGTAAATTTGGCTCTGTGCTAGGCACGAACCAGCCGTTGTTCGTCACTGCGATCATGACGTCGAATTCCCCCTCAAATAGCTCGTCCCTGGTCGCTTCGTAACAGATCGCGTTTCTGATTTTAAGGCCCTCTATCTCGTAGTTGCTAGGGGTGCTTGCCGTCTCAAAATCCTTTGCTCCGCCGAAAAATATTTTATTTATCAAATCTCGCGCAAACTCCGGTAGCGGGATCTCCTCGCCAAAAGGCACGAGGATAAATTTATCCATCCGCCGCATCTTGCCGCGGTCAAAGAAAAACGCCGAGTTGTAGTTTGTGCCGTTTTGGCGAGCTAGTGCGCCGGCGACGATAGCGATCTTTTGCGATTTTTCGAGTAGTTCGGAGGTCAAATTTCGCTCGTGCGTCATATAAACGGGAAAGGCGCTCTCGGGCAAAATAATCGCTCTAAATCCGGCGTTTATCGCCTCATCAATGATGGCTAAATTTTGATTTATAAACTCGTTTTTTAGATGCTTGGCCCATTTTAGCTCTTGCGGGACGTCGGTGTTTGCTAGCTTTACTTCAAAAGGCAGAGTTTTAAAATTTGGCGTATCATACTGCACTGCGCAGGCTAAAAGCGCGGCAAAAGCGATAAATTTGAGGCGGTTTTTGACGTAAAATAGGCACAAAATCGCGGCGAAAATAAACGCAAGGGCGAGCAAACTGGGCGCAAATATGCCCGGCACGAAAACGGCTTCTAAATTTAGCCAGTTAAAGCCGAAAGGATGAATGCTTGAAACTAAAATAAGCAGCAAAGCCTTTAGCCAAATTTGAGCCGGGATACCCGCTATCAAAAACAGCGCGCCGTAGATGATCCCGATAGCTAAAATTTCAAGCGGGATGAGGTAGCTAAGCTCGTAATAAACGAGGCTAAAGCTGATCCAGTAGAACCAAATAATCCCGATAAAAAATCCCGTCCAAAAAAAGCCGCGGCGGTCAAATTTTAGTAGCAAATAAAAGCCCGCGATCGCAAAAAACGGCGAGATGAAATTTAAAATTTCGCCGCCTAAAAGATCGGCTAGTATAAAATTTGAGATTAAAATCGCGCCGACAAAGGCTTTTATTATAATTTTAGTGCTAAAATAAGGGCTTAAAATTTTTTTTATCAAGGAACCCCATGCAAGAAGGAAATTTCGTAGCTTCATTACTGCCTCTAGTCGTGCTTTTCGCGATATTTTATTTTTTGGTTATCAGACCGCAGCAAAAACAGCAAAAAGCTCATGCCGCGATGATAGCCGCACTCGAAAAAGGCGACAAGATCATAACTAGCGGCGGACTAATCTGCGAGGTGATAAAACCGGAAGATGATTTTATCAGAGTTAAGCTTAACGACGACGTAATCGTGCGCGTTTCACGCGAATTTATCGCGAGAAAAATAGAAAAAACAGAGACGAAAGCAAATGCGTAACGGCAAAATAACGTATAGGCTGATTATCTTTGCTTTGGCTTTGATTTTGGGCATTATATTTTCCGCGCCGTCGTTTACGGACAAGCTAGGCGGCTCTAAAATCAGTCTAGGACTTGATTTGCAGGGCGGACTTCATATGCTCCTTGGCGTCGAGACCGAGGAGGCCGTGCACTCAAAGATCAAATCTATAGCCGCTAGCGTGAACTATTTTGCGAAAAAAGAGGACATTTTGATTGATAGCTTTAAGATCCGCGAAGACAAGGTGGACTTTGAGCTGCTTGATGCGGACGAAGCCGCTAAAATCGACGGTATGCTAAAGGATATCAAGGGTCTTAACGTACAAAAAGACGGTCTAAAATACTCTATCGGTTTAACCGACGCCGAGAAGGCCGAAACTATCGAATACGCGATAAATCAAGCGGTAGAAACTATTAGAAACCGACTCGATCAGTTCGGTCTAGCCGAGCCTACGGTAGCAAGACAGGGCAAGGATAATATCCTAGTTGAGCTTCCGGGTATCAAAACGGCGGCTGATGAGCAGCGCGCTCGCGATCTCATCGCAAAAGCCGCTCATCTACAGCTGATGGCCGTCGATGAAAAGCGCCAACCGCAGGCAGACTCTATGAGCGAGGCCGCGGCCGAGAGCTACGGCGATATCATCTATCCGGACGTCAAAAACGAACAGATAAAATACGTCGTAAAAAACATCCCCGTCCTTGACGGAGCTATGCTAACGGACGCTAGAGTGGCCTTTGACCAGCGAAACAGCTTGCCCGTTATTAGCTTTACCTTAAACGCCGAAGGGGCTAGAATTTTCGGCGATTTTACCGGCGCAAACGTCGGCAAGCGCCTAGCTATCGTGCTTGACGGCAAGGTTTATTCTGCTCCTTCGATAAACGAGAGAATCGGCGGGGGAAGCGGTCAGATAAGCGGCAATTTTAGCGTCGAGGAGGCTCACGACGTAGCTATCGCGCTTAGAAGCGGCGCTCTTTTGGCTCCGGTAAAAATGCTAGAAAAACGAAGCGTAGGACCAAGCCTTGGCGCCGATAGTATCAGACAATCTATGATCGCGCTAGCCTCGGCCTCGGTTTTAGTAGTGCTGTTTATGATAGTTTATTACGGATTTAGCGGCATTTTGGCAAATATCGCTCTTGTTGCAAATATTTTGATATTAGTCGCCGTGATGGCGATGTTCGGCGCTGCTCTAACGCTGCCTGGAATGGCCGGCATAGTGCTAACCATCGGTATGGCCGTAGATGCAAACGTCATCATAAACGAGCGTATCAGAGAGCTGCTGCGCGACGGAGTCAGTATCGCAACGAGCGTGAAAAAAGGCTACGAAAACGCGATGAGCGCGATCGTAGACGCAAATTTGACCACGCTTATCACGTCAGTCGTGCTTTATGCCTACGGTACGGGACCGGTTAAGGGCTTTGCCGTTACGATGGCTATCGGTATCGTAGCCTCGATGATAACGGCGATTTTGGGTACTCACGGTATGTTTGATACGATTATAAATAAAATAGAAAAAAGCGGCAACACGCGGTTTTGGTTCGGTTATAAAAGGGTATAAATGCAATTTTTCTCAAAGGCACATGTTTATGATTTTATGAGCAAGCGCTACATCGCGCTAGCCGTCTCCGCCGTGCTATTTTTCGGTTCGCTTTTTTTGATGGCGACGAAAGGCTTTAACTACGGCATCGACTTTTCCGGCGGTACGCTCATCCAGGTGAAATACGATAGCGCGGTCTCGCTAGATAAAATTCGCGAGGCTTTAGCAAAAGACGAAGCCTATAAAAACGCGAGCGTTACGGAGTTTGGCTCGGCAGAAGAAGTTACGATTAGATTTTCTGGGACGAACTCAAATTTAGGCAGCGACGTCGGAGCTAGCGTAGCTGGGCTTTTAAAAGATACGGGCAAATTTGAGATCCGCCGCACCGACGTAGTGGGTCCAAAAGTCGGCGACGAGCTACGCGAAAAGGGCGTGATGGCGCTTGCGATCTCGCTCGTGGGGATTTTGATCTACATCGCGTTTAGATTCGAGTGGAGATTTGCGATGGCGGCGGTGGCCTCGGAGATTCACGACGTCGTGATCACGATGGGAGCTATCAGCTTTTTTGCTATCGACGTAAATTTAGACACTCTTGCGGCGATCCTTACGGTCGTGGGCTACTCGCTAAACGATACGATCATCGTCTTTGACCGTATCAGAGAAAATATCAAAAGCAGCAAGAGCACGCATCTTGATACGATAATAAACGAATCGGTCTCCGCGACGCTAACTAGAACGATACTCACATCAGGCACCACGCTCATCACGGTAGTCGTGCTGTTTTTGTTCGGCGGAGATATGATACACGGATTTTCTTTGGCGCTGATAGTGGGCATCGTCATAGGTACGCTTAGCTCGATATTCGTTGCGGCGCCTATGCTTTTGTGGTTTAAATTTAGCGTAGAAAAATACCGCGCGACGGAGGCCGAAAAAGCGCGCGCTCAAAGAGAGAAGCAAAAGCAGCGAGAGATGTTTGAAAAAGGCGCTATATAAGGAG
Source organism: uncultured Campylobacter sp. (assembly GCF_963526985.1). Lineage (NCBI taxonomy): Bacteria > Pseudomonadati > Campylobacterota > Epsilonproteobacteria > Campylobacterales > Campylobacteraceae > Campylobacter > uncultured Campylobacter sp. The sequence continues at coordinate 156,676 of NZ_CAURPW010000003.1, read as the reverse complement.
GGGCGATGAATTGGGGTAAGGTTGTTTATATTTTTTTCGCTCTCATGAGCCTAACGACGACGGCAGGATTTTTGTACGACAAAAACGAGATTGCGCTTTTTATAGCCGCGAGCGTAAATTTAATTTCGACGTTGCTAAAAATCGGCGTTAAAAATATCTTTGCCGCCGAGCTTTTCGCTAGTTCTTTAGTGGCTGATTTGCATCTTATTCCGGCGTTTGGGATACTTCAGGTAAATGGCAGTGCTAATATCGCTTATTCGCTAGCTATCGGAGCGACGATCGCAAATGTTTTTTCGCTCGCCTTGGTTTTGGTCGAGTCAAGCAAAACGCAAGAAGAATTTTAGGAGTAAAAATGAGTGAAAATTTAAAATACGAGCCCGCGAAAATAGAAAAAAAATGGAGAGAAATTTGGAGCAAAAGCGGCGAATTTGAGCCCAAAGACGACTATAGCCTGCCTAAAAAATATATCCTGAGCATGTTTCCATACCCTAGCGGACGCATCCACATGGGTCACGTGCGAAACTACTCCATCGGAGATGCCCTAGCTCGCTACTACCGCAAAAAAGACTACAACGTTTTGCATCCTATCGGCTTTGATAGCTTCGGTATGCCTGCGGAAAATGCGGCAATAAAGCACAAAATTCATCCTAAAATTTGGACTTACGAAAATATAGACTACATGCGCGGCGAGCTTGATGCTTTGGGGCTTAGCTTTTCTAAAAAGCGCGAGTTTGCGACTTCTGATCCGCTTTATACTAAATTTGAACAAGAATTTTTCATCAAAATGTACGAAAAGGGGCTAGTCTACCGAAAAAGCGCGGTAGTAAATTGGTGTGAATACGACCAGACGGTGCTTGCAAACGAGCAGGTCGAAGACGGATGCTGCTGGAGATGCGGGAATGCCGTCGTCCAGCGCGAACTACCCGGCTACTACCTAAAGATAACTAGCTACGCGCAGGAGTTGCTAGACGATTTAAAAAAGCTAGAGAACAAATGGCCTTCTCAAGTGCTTACGATGCAGGAAAACTGGATCGGTAAGAGCTTTGGTCTTGAGTTTAAATTTGAGCTAGACGAGGAGTCGAAGCAAATTTTAGAAGGCGGCGAGCCAATAGACGGTTTTGAGGTATTTACCACGCGCCCTGATACGATTTACGGCGTTAGTTATGCAGCTTTAGCGCCTGAGCACAAGATCGTAAAAAGACTACTTAACGCAGGCAAATTAGAGCCACAAAAAGCGGAAAAAATCAAAAAAATTTTAAACCAAAGCCCGCGCGAACGCCAAGCTAGCGAAAAAGACGGACTGTATTTGGGCATAAATGTCTTACACCCGCTAACCGGAGAAAAAGTACCGGTTTGGGTAGCCAATTTCGTCCTGGCAGACTACGGTAGCGGCGCGGTTATGGCAGTACCGGCTCACGATGAGCGCGACTATGAGTTTGCGAGTAAATTTGACCTGCCGATAAAGCCGGTGGTTAAGCCTATGCAGGGCGAATTTGAGGGTGGTAAGGCTCTAACGGAGTACGGAATATCTATAAATTCGCCGCTCATAAACGGTCTTGGCAGCGAAGAGGCAAAACTAAAAATAATAGAAAAATTTGAAGCGGACAAGATCGGCAAACGCGTCGTAAATTTTAAAATCCGCGACTGGGGCATCTCTAGGCAGCGCTACTGGGGCGCTCCGATACCGATGGTGCACTGTAAGCGCTGCGGCGTCGTGCCTGAAAGGATCGAAAATTTGCCCGTGACGCTGCCTGACGACGTGCAGATAACGGGCGAGGGAAATCCGCTCGATAAGCACGAGAGCTGGAAACACGTAAAGTGTCCAAAATGCGGCGGCGAGGCTATCCGCGAGACCGATACGATGGATACGTTTTTTGAGAGTAGTTGGTATTTCGCTAGATACGCCAGCGACGAAAAAACGTGGCAGGATCGCGCGTTTGATGCTAAAAGCGTGAATTATTGGATGAACGTGGATCAGTATATCGGAGGTATCGAGCATGCGATCTTGCACCTACTTTATGCGAGGTTTTTCCAAAAGGCCTTACGAGACCTGGGTTACCTAAGAGACGATGAGCCGTTTGAGCGACTGCTCACTCAGGGCATGGTGCTAAAAGACGGCAAAAAAATGAGTAAAAGTAAAGGCAACGTGATTGATCCCGACGACATCATCAACAAATACGGCGCCGATACGGCGAGGCTTTTTATCCTCTTTGCCGCGCCTCCGCAAAAAGAGCTTGAGTGGAACGATAGCGCGGTCGAGGGCGCGTTTAGGTTTTTAAACCGCTTATACGAACGAAGCGCGAATGTCAAAAAATGTACTCAAATCCCGCAGATAGCGCACGCAAATTTGAGTAAAGAAGAAAAATACGCGCGAATGAAGGTTTATGAGGCGCTTAAAAAATCAAACGACGTTTACGAAGAAAATTTTGCCTTTAATACCCTAATCGCGGCCTGCATGGAAGCCCTAAACGCCGTAAACGCGCAGGATAACGAGGATGTGACGACGGAAGCCTTTTTTATCGTTTTAAATTTACTCGAGCCTATCGTGCCGCATATAGCAAACGAGCTTAGCGAGCAGCTATTTGGCAGAGCAAATTTTACGAAAATAGAAATCTTAAACGAGGTTTTTGAGCAAGATAGCTTAAATTTAGCTATCACGGTTAACGGCAAAAGGCGAGGCGAATTTGAGGCGCCAAGTAGCGCTAGCGATGATGAGATCATAGCTTTAGCTAAACAAAGCGCGGAAAAATGGCTCGAGGGAAAAGAAATAATCAAACAAATTTACGTGAACGGAAAGCTCGTAAATTTCGTAATAAAAGGCTAAATTTTGAAAACTAAATTTTTACTATTTTTAACGGCTTTTATCTTGGCGGGATGCAGCTATAAGCCGGTCTCAAAGATAACTAGCGACGTAATGGGCGAGCGCGTTTACGTAAACGTGCTTATAAGTAAAGAAGAACCTAAAAACAGCGTTTGGATAAAAGACAGCGTGCTTGAAGGTATCGTAACTAGGCTGGGAAAACGTATAAGCGACGATAAAAATGCGCCTACGTCTATAACCGTGTCGATAAAAACGCTTAGTTATCAGCCCTTGCTTTTTGACGAGTACGGCTACGTAACGTCTTATAAGGCGATTTTGGCGTTAAATTTCGACACCAGGTTAAAGAGCGGCAAGACGCTATCGGTGACTACTTCGGGCGAGCATGACTTTACCGTGTCGCAAAAGATAAGAGATACTAGATTCGCCGACGGCGTCATCAGCGAAAGCGATAGATATAATGCCGTAAAACAGGCTTCTCAAGAGGCTTTTGACGAGTATATCGCTACGCTTGCCGTAAAAGGTCTAAAGCGTGGCGACTAGCGTCAATCAAGTCATAAAAGAGACTATCCAGACTATAAAAGAGCGCGGACTCGTGCTAACTCCGGATAACTACGCCGAAGTTTTTTGCGAGACGGCAAAAAAAAACGGCGTTATAGTGCCTGATTGTCAAAAGCTAGAAAAATACGTCGGTAGACTAAACGATGAATTTAAGGCACAGCTAAAACAAAAAAACGTAAAAAGCGTGGACGAGCTTTTTGCCTTTATGGCCTCTAGGTTAAATTCCCCCAGCCTCGTCGAGTATCCAAAGCTAGTAGCCGCACTATGCGCTATGAGTAAAAAAGTACTTCAAGCAGCGGCCGCGCTACATAACAAAAGCGCAAGAAAGCTGGCGGAAGCCAGTATCGAGGCGCTAAACAGACGCACCGACGCTCAAACCGCCGATAGGATAAAAGATAAGTGGTTTGATTTTTTGACCGATTACGACGACAGCTTTTTAAAAAGGCTTAACGACTACGGGATAAAAAAAACGGATGATTTAGCGGAGATGGTCGCAGAGCTTGACGGCGCGATTAGAAGCGCCGGAAGCGCCGGAGCGTGTGAGGAGTTCGTCTCGCTTTTGACGGCTACGCTAGAGCCGTCCATCACCGATAAAATAATCGGCGACATAGATAGGATAACTAAAAATTTAAAAGACGAACCTAGGCTGCTTGAAAGCTTAAAATTTAGAAACGATATAAAAAATTTAACTAAAAAACGCATCGAGCTGGATAAAGCCGAAATCTCGAGCAAGATAGCCGCGCTAGATAAGGTACTAGAGGGCATAGACGGGCGAATCTTGAGGCTCATAGACAGCTCCAAGGACGGCTCTGATAAGATGGGGTTTATAAGGCGCGATTTGGGTCTAATAAATTTAAGCAAAGATAGCTTTGAAGGTATCAGAGATAAGATGCTCGGTATCGCGGATATGCTTGACGGCGAGATAAGGCAACTAGGCGAGCAGATGATGAGCGATCAGCTAACGATAAAAGAGCTACAAGAAAAAATAAGCGCTCTTGAAACCCAGTTAGAAGACGCAAAAGCGCAGAGCAGAGAGGATTTTTTAACCAAAACCGCGACGAGAAAAGCGTTTGTCGAGGAGTTAGAGAGATTTGAAAACGAATATCTAAAAAACGGACTTGACTACTGCGTATGTTTTTTTGATATAGACCATTTTAAAAAGATAAACGACGCGTACGGCCACGATGCGGGCGATACCGTAATAGCTAGCGTAGCAAAAACGCTGTTAAAAGCCTCGCGAAAAGAGGATATCGTAAGCAGGTACGGCGGCGAGGAGTTTGTCGTTTTGCTGCCGGGCTTAAGTTTAGAGCAAAGCGTGGAATTTGCTAGTAGAGTTAGAACTACGCTTAAAAACTCGAAATTTTTATATAAAGAAGAGCGTATCAGCGTTACGATTAGCTGCGGCGCGGCCGTACGTAGCGCGTATCAAAGCTCAGCGGCGGCGCTCGAGGCTTCGGACAAGATGCTTTATGAAGCCAAGCAAAACGGCAGAGATCAGGTGATGCCTAAAATTTAATGAAACTAGAATATTTTTTAAAAAACAAACCCCTTTTTTATAAGGAAATCAACCGCGCGCGTATGCCAAATGCCTTTAAATTCGTGCAAGACGCATTTAAAATACCAAAAATCATCCATCTAATCGGCACGAACGGCAAGGGTAGCACGGGGCGATTTTTAGCGCAGATGCTCGCTCGTGGCCATAGCGTCGGACACTATACGAGCCCTCATATTTTCGAGTTTCGCGAGAGATTTTGGATGAACGGCGCCGTAGCTAGCGCGGATGCGCTCGAGACGGCTCACGAGAGGCTGATTAAAATTTTACCTCCCGAGGTCGCGCGCTCGCTTTCGTATTTCGAGTACGCGACGTTGCTTTGCGCTCCGCTTTTTGAGGGGTGCGACTTTTTCGTCTGCGAGGCTGGCGTTGGGGGGGAATTTGACGCTACGAACGTATTTGACAAGCGCCTTAGCCTCTTTACTCCGATCGGTTTTGACCACACGGCGCTGCTCGGCGACACGCTAGAGCAGATCGCGACGACCAAATTTAACGCGATGGCGGACGCTGCTTTGATGAACGACGAGATGAGTGAGCTTTGCGTCGGTATCGCGCGAAAAATCGCCGCTAAAAAGGGCTCGACGCTCAAATTCGCTTCCCAAAATTTGACCAACGAGGATAAAAACGAGATCAAAATTTATGCGGAAAAATTCGGCTTGCCCGAGTTTTTGCGCTCAAATTTGACGCTTAGCTCTTCGGCGTTTAAGGAGCTTGGATTTAGCTTAAATTTATCAAATTTGGGCGCGCTAGATCTAAACGGACGCTGTGAAAAGATCTCGCAAAACGTCACGATAGACGTCGGGCACAACGAGATGGCGGCGCAAGCCCTAGTGAAAATATTTGCGGGCAAAAAGCTAAATTTGATCTTCAACGCCTTTGCCGATAAGGACATAAAAGCCGTCCTAAAGGCGATCAAGCCGATCGTCAAAAAGACCTACATCATCGAGTACGAGGCGCCCGGCCGCGAGCTAGCTACGGCACAGGTGAAAGAGGCTTTGCGCCAGCTCGGTATGGAGTTTGCCGACTTTACGGACGTGCGCGCGGACGAGGAGTATCTGGCGTTCGGGTCGTTTTACCTCGTGGAAGCCTTCCTAAAAAGGTACCGCGGTGCAAAGTGAGGTTTTTGAGTATTTTTTAAACGGAGGCGATGCGCAGCTACTCGTCTGCGAGGATGACAAGGAGGCCATCGCGGCTCTTAGCGCGGCGGAATTTGCCGGGCTTAAGGTATTTAGATTGCCCGATTTTAGGGCGCGCGAGGGCGATGATCTGCGTAGCTTTAGCGCCGAACTTTTCGAGTTATCATCCGAGCTAGCCAAATTTTACGAATTTGAGGGCAAAAAGCTCCTTATTAGCCCCGTTTGCACGGTACTAAACAAACTTCCCGGCAAAAAACATCTACAAAAGCTAACGCTAAATTTCGGCGATAAAATCGATCCCAAAGAGCTAGCCGAAAAACTACTGCGCTTTGGCTACGAAGCGGTCGATATCGTAGAGAGTGAGGGCGAGTTTTGCGTGCGCGGCGAGATTATCGATATTTTTTGCGTCGGCGCGCAGGAGCCAAACCGTATTTTGCTCTTTGACGACGAGATAGAGAGCATCAGGCGCTACAGCACGCAGACGCAAATTTCAAACAAAACTGAGCTAAAAAGCGTTGAAATTTCGCCTTTTATCGCGGCTCTGGGCGAGGCTGAGTTTGAAAAAACGTCAGAAAAAATAAAAGATATGCAAACGGACGCGCTAATCAGCGACCTAAAGACGCTCGGATTTTGGGCGATAGACGGTTTTATCGACTATACGCGCGAATTTAAAACGGTTTTAACGAAAAAATTTGACGGCTTTGAGCGCGATCTGGGCGAGGTGGCAAATTTGCCCGTATTGCCTGCGGCTAAAGTTTATAAAGACTTAAGCGTAACACCAAACGCCGATTTTTTTGAGCTAAATAAAAATAAAAAAATCAAAGTCTTAGCGCGTAACGAGGGGCTTTTTAACGCATTAAATTTGAGCGAATACAAAAACGTAGAGTTTGTGCAAACCGAAGCAGCGTTAAATTTGGTTTCACCGAGCGAGATCATCGTCTCGCTAAATAAATTTGAAAAGAAAAAGCGCGCCAAAAAACCGAGTCTAGTCATCGACGAGCTAAAGGCGGGCGACTACGTCGTGCATGAGGAGTACGGCATCGGCAAATTTACGGGGCTTGAAAAGCTAACCGTGCTCGGCAGGACACGCGAGTTTGTCGTGATCGTTTATCAAAACGAGGACAAGTTGCTTTTGCCAGTCGAGCACTTAAATTTGATCGACAGATACGTCGCGGGTAGCGGCAGTATCGCGGTTTTAGACCGCCTGGGCAAGGCAAATTTCGCCAAGATAAAAGAAAAAGTTAGAGCCAAGCTTTTTGTAATCGCGTCAAAGATTATTTCACTAGCCGCCCAGCGCGAACTAATCCGCGGCGAAATCATCGAAAAGGACGATGCGGAGTATCTAAATTTCTTGCAAAACGCGGGCTTTGCCTACACGAGAGATCAGGAGCGCGCCTCAAGCGACATAGCAAACGACCTAAAAAGCGGCAAGGTGATGGATAGGTTGCTTAGCGGCGACGTGGGATTTGGTAAAACGGAAGTTGCTATGAATGCGATATTTAAGTGCGTAAAATCGGGCTTTCAGGCGCTATTTTTTGTACCGACGACGCTTCTTAGCTCGCAACATTTTAAAAGCCTAAAAGAGCGGCTGGGTAAATTCGACGTTAGCGTCTTTAAACTCGATCGCTTCACAAGCGCTAAGGAAAAAGCGGCCGCGGTTAAGGCGCTGGAGGCAGGGCAGCCTTGCGTTTGTGTGGGTACGCACTCGCTTTTGTCGGTTAAACCGTCAAATTTAGGCCTCATCATCATCGATGAAGAGCATAAATTCGGCGTCAAACAAAAAGAAAAACTAAAAGAGATATCAAGCGCCTCGCACGTGCTATCTATGAGCGCGACCCCGATACCGCGCAGCCTAAATATGGCGCTTTCAAGCGTCAAGGGCTACTCCGTATTGCAAACTCCGCCAAGCTCGCGCCTAGACGTGCGAACCAGCGTGCGCGAGTGGGACGAAAAGGCGGTAAAAGAGGCCATCATGCGCGAACTGCGCCGCGGCGGGCAAATTTTTTATATCCACAACCACATCGCCACGATGCTTCAGGCAAAAAAGCAAATTTTAGACATCATGCCAAATTTACGCATCCTCATGCTACACTCCAAGATTGACGCCAAGACGACCGAAGAGGAGATGATGAAGTTTGAAAACGGCGAATACGACGTACTACTAAGCACCAGCATCGTAGAAAGCGGTATCCATCTGCCAAACGTAAACACCATCATCATCGAGGGCGCGAATAAATTCGGTATCGCAGACCTGCATCAGCTACGCGGACGCGTCGGCAGGAGCGATAAGCAGGCGTATTGCTACTTCCTGGTCGAAGACAAAAACGCCCTAAGCGAGGACGCTCTAAAACGCCTAGTCGCGCTTGAGAGCAACTCGTTTTTGGGCTCGGGCAGCGTGCTAGCGTATCACGATCTAGAAATCAGAGGCGGCGGTAACCTAGTGGGCGAAGCCCAAAGCGGCCATATCGAGGCGATCGGCTACTCGCTCTATATAAAAATGCTTGAAGAAGAGATAAATAAACTACTAAATAAAGAGAGCTTTGAGAGCGCGAAAATCGACCTGAAACTCAGCATAAACGCGTTTTTAAACTCGGAGTTTATCGGCGAGGATAGATTGCGCCTGGAGCTATATAGACGGCTTAGCAAGTGTAAAGAGGTCGCCGAGGTTTATGAGATAGAGGGCGAGATCGAGGATAGATTCGGCAAGCCCGACATCTACACCAAGCAGTTTTTAAGCCTCATTATAATTAAAATTTTAGCGATAAAAGCGGGCTTTAAAGCCATCTCAAACGCCGAGCAAAACATCGTGCTAACCGCGCAAAACGGCGAACAAACCAGACTAAGGTCAAAGAGCAAAGACGATGATGACGTGATAGAGGAGATATTAATCTACCTTAGAAAACTAAATAAAGGACGGGCGGAAAAATGATAGACTGGAACACGACTGCCGCAGCGATTTATCGGCGCAAATTCGGCGCTTTAAAGGGCGTAACGGACGTTGATTTTACGCAGCTTGATGGGCTTGTGGGGATCGAAAAGCAAAAAGAAGAGCTTGTGGAAAATACGCGCAAATTTTTAGAAGACGAGGGCGCTAATCACGCGATACTCTGGGGCGCGCGAGGCTGCGGTAAAAGTAGCTTGGTTAAGGCCGTTTTTACTAAATTTTATCCCGAAGGCCTTCGGTTAATCGAGCTAAAAAACGACGAGCTAGAGATGATACCCGAGATCATTTACGAGATCAGGGATAGTAGCTTTAAATTTATCGTTTTTTGCGACGATCTTAGCTTTGAGACGGGCGATAGGAGCTATAAATTTTTAAAACCCGTGCTTGAAGGCTCGATCGAAAAAGCGCCTAAAAACGTGCTAGTCTACGCCACCTCAAACCGCCGACATCTCATCAGTGAGCTAAAAAGCGACAACGAAGGCACCAGAGTCTGCGAGACGGAGCTGCACTATAGCGACGCGGTCGAGGAAAAGATCGCGCTTAGCGATAGATTCGGGCTTTGGCTTAGCTTTTATCAGGGCAGTTTTGCGGACTATCTAAAGATAGTGGATTTTTATTTTAAAGATTTCGTAGGCGATAGAGCGATGCTTCACGAGCTAGCCAAGCAATACGCACAGCTTCGCGCGAGCCGCTCTGGACGCACCGCAAGGCAGTTTTATCTAAGCTATAAAGATAAAATTTGATGGCAAATTTAACTAGAGTGGGCTTTGTGGGAGATATCGTCGGGCGCGCGGGAAGAAGCGCGGTTATACAAAATTTGCCCAAATTTAAGCGAGAATTTAAGCTTGACTTTATCGTCGCAAACGCCGAAAACGCAAGCGGAGGCTTCGGTCTAACCGCCACAAACGCGCACGAGCTGCTGGGATGCGGTATCGATGCAACCACGGGCGGCAATCATAGCTTTGATAAAAAAGACGTAATCGCGCTGATGGATGCTCTGCCTATTATCCGCCCGTATAATCACTTTGCGGGAACTGCGGGGCGCGGCGCGATAAATTTGAGCAAAGAGGGCAAAAGCCTAAGCGTGGTAAATTTGATGGGACACTACGGCTTGCCGCATACGAACAACGCCTTTTTAGAGGCAGAGCGCGCGCTAGATGAGTGCGAGAGCGAAAATATCCTCATAGACTTTCACGCCGAGGCCACGAGCGAGAAAAACGCGTTTTTTAGGCTATTTTGCGGGCGAGTGGGAGCCATAGCCGGCACTCACACGCACGTTGGCACCGATGATTTGCAAATAGTTAGCGGCACTGCTTATGTCAGCGACGTCGGGCTTAGCGGGGCGTTTGACGGCGTCATCGGCATGGACGCGGAAGCGCCGGTGAAGAGCTTCTTAACGGGGCTCAAGCACTCGTTTAAGGTAAATGAAAAATGCAGGCGAATCTTTCAAATGGTCGTGTTTGAATTTGACGGCGGGCGCTGTGCGGATGCATTTAAGATCCGCGTGATAGACGGAGTTAGCGAGCCTTTGGTGCAGCGCGCGGTGAAGCTTTAGCGTGAAAACCGAGCGTAAATTTATGCAACCGAGTGCGTATTTTAGGCTATTTTTGGCAGTGCTTTGCGTAGGATTTGCCGCGGGCGCGGGCGCTGCGGCGCTAACCGAGGTCATACATTTTGCCGAGTTTTTGGCATTTGGTCGCGCAAAGGGAGATTTTGGCGTCACCCCTGATCAAGTTAGCGCATTTAGGCGTTTTGCGGCAGTTTTAGCTTGCGGGGCGATTGCTAGCATAGGTTGGTATTTTTTGCATAAATTTAAACCGTTTTTAAGCGCCGGCGAGATAATAGAGGGCAAAAATCCTTCGTTTGCGTCAAATTTAGCTCATGCGTTTTTGCAGGTTTTTACCGTAGGTCTGGGCGCTCCGATCGGCAAAGAGGTCGCTCCGCGCGAGCTTGGCGCGCTGTTTGCGTCAAAAATTTGCGCCTTTTTCGCTCTTGATGCGGCTTGGTGCCGCACTCTTGCGGCTTGCGGGGCCGCAGCTGGGCTTGGCGCGGTTTATAACGTACCCTTTGCCGGAGCGATTTTCGCGCTTGAGATTTTGTTAAAAAGATTTGATAAAAGGGCGGCTTTGGCGGCATTTGGCGTCTGCGCGGTCGCTGATTTTACGGCGAATTTTAGCGTGCCCCGCGAGGCTCTTTACGTCGTTAGCGACTTTAAATCAACGCCTGCAAACCTTGCGCTAGCCGCATTTGTAGGCGTTATAGTCGGCATGACGGCTAAATTTTATCAAGCAGGCGTCGCCAGAGCCGAAGCAAACCGCATAAAAGACGGTAAGATTTTGATATTTTTACCGCTTGCTTTTGCGGTTACGGCGCTTGCGGGCGCGTTTTTACCCGAAATTTTAGGTAACGGTCAAGCTGCGGCGCAAACGGCTTTTAACGAACAAATTTCAGCCCTTTATGCGCTTGGTTTGCTAACGGTAAAGGGCGTTTGCGTACTTGCGCTTTTAAAATGTGGCGCATACGGCGGTACTCTTACGCCCAGCTTCTCGCTAGGCGCGCTTTTAGGGCTTTGTTTAGGTCTTACGGCGGCGAATTTCGCGCAGGTAAATTTAAGCGCGGCGGCTCTTTGCGGCGCGGCGGCGTTTTTGGCGATAAATTTAGACGCGCCCTTTACGGCATTTGCGCTGGCTGCGGGCTTTTGCGATATAAATCTAAACGCCGCTACGGCCGTAATGCTAAGTATCGCTTGCGCAATGGGCGCTAGAAATCTACTCTCAAAATAAAAAGGAAAAATATGGATAGCACGCAGCTTTTTTTGGCGCTAAAAAACGCGGGCGTAAAGGCTGACGCGGACGACCCGCTTTGGTGGCCGGGAGCCGGGACTTTTGAAGTCGTAGTCGGCGCCGTCTTGATACAAAATACCAACTGGAAAAACGCCGATAAAGCGCTCAATAACCTAAAAAACGCAAATTTAATGAGTCTGGAGGGTGTCGTAAAAACTCCCGCGGCCGAGCTTGCCCTGCTCATAAAGCCAAGCGGCTTTTACAACACCAAAGCAAAACGCCTAAAAACGCTTTGCGAGGCGATTTTTAAAAAATTCGGAGATTTTGAAAATTTCAAAGAAAACGTTAGCCGCGAGTGGCTGCTGGGCATCAAAGGTATCGGCGCGGAGAGCTGTGACGCGGTGCTTTGCTATGCGTGCGGGCGCGAGGTGATGGTCGTAGATAGCTACGCTTTGCGGATTTTGAGCTTTTTTGGGTATGAGTTTGAAAGCTACGAAGAAGCTCGCGAGTGGCTAGAGGCCGTAGATAGCGAGCGGATCTGCGAGGCATACGGACGCGAGCTGGGTATTAATGAAATTTACGCCAAATTTCACGGCAAGATAGTGGAGTTTTGTAAGGCGCATTTTAACGGCAAGAAGCTGGACGAAGCGGGAGAGAAAATATTAAAAAATCTCGCATAATTAAATATTTTTTATATAAATATTTTAGTTATATTTATTATATTTAGATATTATTACGCAATTTTTAACAAGGAGTCAAAAATGGTATATGAAAATATAATCCACACCGTCGGCAAAACGCCCGTAGTTAAAATAAATAGCGTGCATGAAGATGGCATGGCTGAAATTTACGCAAAGCTCGAGTTTTTTAATCCGGGCGGATCGGTAAAAGATAGAATCGCCGCAAGTATGATCCTTGGAATGCAAAAAGAGGGCACGCTAAAAAAAGGCGACGTCATCGTAGAGCCTACTAGCGGCAACACCGGCATCGGCGTAGCTATGGCGGGCGCGGCTTTAGGCTTTAAAGTAGTGCTAGTAATGCCTGAAACCATGAGTATCGAAAGACGCAAGCTACAAGCGGCGTTCGGTGCCCAGTTTGTGCTAACAGAGGGCGCAAAGGGCATGAAAGGCGCGATCGAAAAGGCAAACGAACTCGTACGCGAAAAAGGCTACGTCATGCTAAGTCAGTTTGAGAATAAATTTAACCCGCAGGCTCACGAGCTAACGACGGCAAAAGAGATAATGGACGACTTTAAGGAGCTTGACGCTTTTGTTTCCGGCGTAGGTACAGGGGGCACGCTAAGCGGCGTAGCTAAGGCGCTAAAGGCAAACGGATATAATACTAAAATCATAGCCGTCGAGCCAAACGACTCTGCCGTGATCTCGGGCGAAAAACCGGGACCGCACAAGATCCAAGGCATAGGCGCTGGCTTTATCCCGGCTACTCTTGATACCTCTTATATAGACGAGATAGAGCGCGTGGAAAACGACGAGGCTTTTGACGCTGCTAGGAAGCTGGCGAAAGAGGAGGGCGTGCTGTTAGGCATTTCAGGCGGCGCGGCTTTGGCTGCGGCGATAAAGGTCGCAAAGAGGCTGGGCAAGGGCAAAAAGGTGCTTTTCGTAGCTCCCGATAACGGCGAGAGATACCTTAGCACCGCGCTTTACGAGGCGTGAGTTGGGCTTTATCGCTGAGATAAACGAGCTAGTCGCGACCGTACGCGAGAAAGACCCCTCGGTGGCCTCGTGCTGCTACGGGGCCATCCTCATAAACACTCCGGGCATCCACGCCGTCGTTTTTCATAGAGTAGCGCACTTTTTGTATGTTAAAAATTTACGTTTTTTAGCGCGTTTCGTCTCGCAAATTTCGCGATTTTTAACCGGTATCGAGATACATCCGGGCGCCAAGATCGGCAGACGGCTGTTTATCGATCACGGCATGGGCGTAGTTATCGGCGAGACTGCAGAGGTGGGCGATGACGTGCTGATATATCATCAAGTGACGTTAGGCGGCACGGGTAAGGAACGCTGCAAGCGCCATCCGACCGTAAAAAACGGCGTCACGATAGCAGCCGGAGCAAAAGTGCTGGGAAATATCCTAATCGGCGAAAACGCCAAAATCGGCGCAAACTCAGTCGTACTAAAAAACGTGCCGGATAACGCTACGGTCGTAGGCATCCCCGCTAGGATAGTACGCATAAACGGCGAGCGAGTCGGCGAATAGATAAATTTGCCCTAGTCGGTAATTTTTATAATCTCGCTCATTTTTAGCTTGATCTTAAAATTTAAATTTTGCTTTTTATCCTAAATTTATAGCATTTCGTGACCTTTTATTTTGCATCCCTTTTATGCGCGTTTTGCCGTATTTTTGGCGCGGCGGCTAGTCGTTTTTATTCATAAAAAATCGTTTTTGCGCCCTAAAACCGTTTTTAGGCTTGCGGTACGCTAAGATAAGCTCATCGCGCCGGTAGACTTGGCTAAATTTGAAGACAGCGTCGGTCGCCGTTTGGTTTGATAAGCGTAAATTTTTATAAATTTAGCGAGCTTGTTTTGATTTTAGCAAACGGCAAGGGCGTTTAGAAGCGGAGCGTTTTTGAGCGATAAAATTTGCGAGAATGATTATAGCCGGTAGTTTTTGCTATATAAATTCGGATTTTATTTGCTTTAGGCATCCTGCCAAGCAAAAATTTCTCGTGCTATTAAAATTTGGGCAAAAAGGCTTGCTAAATTTAATCAAATTTTACCGCCTGATTTTATTCGTCGTTTAAAAATTAGGCATCGCATCAAGCGCCTGCAAGTATGCTGCTTTATTCGGGCGGAGATTTATTACTAGAGCGGCAAGTTTTGCCTTGCTTGCAGCTTGCGGGATCTATATAGTCGGCGTAAAATTATTTTTATCGCGATTAAATTTAAAGCCGTTTTGTCGGTTATTATCAAATTTAACGGATTTTAGCATAAAAACGTATCAAAACCGAGTTTTTAAGCCGAGGCTTTACGCGCAAAATTTCGCGTTTTTGCGGTTTTAGGGATTGTCGTCCGTGAGATGCGGCAAGCTTGGGATTTGGGTTTTTAGTCGCTTTATCATTTTGGCCGATTTGCTAAATTCTATTAGGTCCTCGACCGTTTTTACCTCGCTAGGAAGCTTTTGTAGCGAGTATTTAAAAATTTCAGTCGCCGCGATAGCGTCGTTAAGGGCTCTGTGATGGGTGTTATTTATGCCTAAAATTTCTTTTAGCGTGCCTAGGCCGTATTTTGGCGAAGCGATAGTGCGGCGGGCTAGGTCGATCGTACAGAGTCTGCGGTTTAGCAGCTCTCCGTATCCTAGCGCCTCCAGCGTCGCGCTGATAAAGCCGTAGTCGAAGCGAGCGTTGTGCGCCACAAAAACGCTCTGGCCTAGAAAAACCTTAAACTGTTCCATGACAAAGGCAAGGCTTGGCGCGTTTTTTAGGTGTTCTGCGGTGATGCCCGTTAGTTCGCTGATATTTTCGGGGACGTAGGGCGCGTACACGAAGGTTTCAAATTTGCCGATTATTTCGCCGTTTTGTAGCTTTAGCGCGCCGATTTCGATGATCTGGCCGCTATTTATGCCGCCGCTAGTTTCTATATCTACGACGCAAAAAATTTGATCTTTTATCTCCTTGCGGCGAGTTTTTAGCTCGATTTGATTTTTTGCGGTGCGGATTATATCAAGCCCCAGCGCGCGCCACATCTGCACGTCGCGAACGTCGAAAAGCTCGGCGTATTCGTCCATTTGCTTGGTTGCGGCGACGAAGTCCGTGTATGGTACGTTTCGCTTAGCGACGACGGCTAGTAAATTTTCAAAATCTTGGTTCAAAACTCGAGCTTTAGCGAGCGAATAGAGTGCTCGTATGAATTTGACGAAAATATATAACTGCCAGCCACGACGATATCCACGCCCGCTTCATCTAGCTGCGCGACGTTTAGCCCCGTCACGCCGCCGTCTACTTCGATCATACATTTTGCGTTTTTGCGCTCGATCATTTCGCGCAAATTGCGGGCTTTTTCGAGTACCGAAGGGATAAACTTCTGACCGCCGAATCCTGGATTTACGCTCATTAGCAGCACCATATCGACCTCGTTTACGATGTGCTCGATCGCCCAGACCGGAGTATGCGGATTTAGCACGATAGCAGGCCCCACGCCGTGGCTACGGATATGATCTATGAGGCGTAGCGGGTGCTTTTCCTCCTCGATGTGAAAGCTTAAAAATTTAGGCTTCAGAGGCAAAAAAAGATCGGCGAAAAAGGTATTATTTTGAACCATCAGGTGTATATCCAGCGGCTTTGTAGCAGCCTTGGCTACGGCGTTTACTACGACGGGGCCGATAGTTAAATTGGGCACGAAATGCCCGTCCATCACGTCAACATGCACGAGATCAGCTCCGGCTTCGCAGATGGCCTTGATCTCGGCTCTTAAATTTCCAAAATCCGCCGATAAAATACTAGGCGCTACATACATCTTTTATCCTTTATTTACTTAGAAAAAATATCGCATCCGAGCCGTCTATATCAAGCCGTACAAAGACGCCTCGGTTTTTATTGTTTTCGTCTTGAGTTACCTCTAAAATATGCGGCAGGGTAAAGCTCACGGTTATGCCCTGCCTGGCTAGCTGCGATTCGATACGGTCGCAAATAACGCTTAGCAGATCGGCATACGCTTGAGATAGGCTTAAATTTTCGCTATTTTGGAGTAAAATTTTACACATCTTTTTGATATCGTTTTTTTGTAGGCAGAGGATAAATTTAGCCTCCAAATCGCCGTAAAATGCGACTGAGCCGATATTAAATTTACCCTCTTGGCAGCTAAAACGCTCTATGGCGGTACTTATTTTCGTAACCGTAGAACCGGACATTGAGGCTAGAGTGTCCGTTACCGTCGCTAAGAGGCTTGGCAAGGCGTTTATGATATCTTTAGTAAGATTTTTGGGCCTTTCTTCTCCAAAGCCGCCTCCGCCCGCGATAGTACCGTCGTCTTCGTAAAATTCGCCAAGGCTCTTATAAACCAAGATGCCGTAGTCCTCAAGGTCGTTTTTTAGGACTTGAGACGTGCTGGCTAGTTTTAAGCCGCATACGACGATAGCGGCTCCATACTCGGCGCAGACGGTAGAGAGCTTGGCTAAAAAAGATACTCCGTGGATATTTATCGAGCTTGATTTACTCATATCAAAGACAAAAAATTTAAAGCCTATTTTTAATGAATTATTAAACGTCTTTTGGTCAAAATTATTTATGAAAGCCGAGTCGATAAAGCCCTCTAATTCGTATATGACGACATTTTCTTTGAGCGTGGTTTTTATGTCTTTTTTACTTGATTTTATCTGCGTGAGATAGACCGAGTACTCAAAGTTTTTATGAAGGCTTTTAAATTCTTTTAGATCCTTAGCTATTGTCGGGATATAGCCGGTACCCGAGAGCTTAAGGGCGATTTGGCGTTTTTGGTCGGCATCGTCGTTAAAAACTATGATGCGTCTATTTGCGTATTCGGGTTTAAACTCCCCCCAAAATAGCGTCGCTACGTTTGCGGTTTCGAAAAAAGATAAATTCGTCATGCCCTTTGACATTCTTTTAAGTGCTTTAAATTTAACTTCATTATAGTCGCAAAAGCCTACGCTAGCGCCGTTAAATGCGGCTAGCTTTAAAACAGCTTCAAGGATTAGATTAAAACCGATTTTATTAAAATAAACGGCGTTTTTAAGGGATATTAAGATGTAGCGAGGGGATTTTTGGCGAATAGAATTTATATTTTTTTCGCTGATTTCATACTTAGATACGTCTCCGTCAAGAAAGCCCATAGGATAAAAAATGGCCGTATCGTCTTTAAATTTTAATCTCATAAAACGCCTAGAAATTTCCCGATTTATAGCAGGGCTTAAATTTGCCCGCAGATCTCGCAAAATAAAATATGTTTAAATTTTATTATTTTATCCTTTTTATCCATAATTTTAGTTTAAAATATCGCACTCGCGTAAAAACCGACCGGAGCATTTAAGTTAATATTTTGCTTATTTTGGATAAAATCAGGAAAAATTTTTAATTTTAAGGAAATAAAATGTCAAGAGTATGCGCAATAACAGGCAAAGGTCCGATGGTAGGCAACAACGTTAGCCACGCCAAAAACAGAACTAAAAGAAGGTTTTTACCAAACCTACGAACTATCCGCGTAACGCTAGAGGACGGCACTACGAGAAAGATCAAAGTAGCTGCTTCTACGCTAAGAACTATGAGAAAACAGTCACGCTAAATTTATCGCAAATTTGAGGAGTTGTCTTTGTTTAAAAAGATTTTAAAATTCCTCAACTGGTCGAGTTCTGCCAAACCTCAAATCAATCTCAATACCGAACTTTACGAACAACTTCGCCCGTTTCGCCTACCGCTCATCTTAGTTGTTTTGATGATGACGATCGGCGCTATGGGTTATGTCGCGATTGACGGCTTTAGCCTATCTGACGCGATATATCAGGCGGGTATGACTTTTACGACCGTCGGATTTACCGAGGTTGCGCCTATTTCCCCGGCTGGACGGCTTTTTACCATCACGTTTATTTTACTCGGTTTTGCCGTTTTTACGTTTTCTACGGGTTTGATGCTCGAGGTTTTAAAAAAAGGCGCTCTCGTAGCGATCATAAAGGAGAGACGAATGCTATATAAGATCGCAAGGTTAAAAAACCACTTTGTTATCTGCTATCACAACCAATACACATTAGAGCTAAGCCGAGAATTTAGGGAAAATCACATCCCCTTCGTCGTCATCGACCCGCGCGAAGATCTGCCTGAAATCGCAGAAAGAAATAAGTATCCATACTATATCGTCTCTCAGCCCCACACGCAAACCGCGCTTTTAAAGACGCATTTTTCAAGCGCAAAAGGTATGATCACGCTAAGCTCTAATATCGCCGACAATATCGCGCTTATCGCTACCGTAAGGCTTTTTGAAAAAGAGATCGGACGTAAAAAGCCCTATTTTATAATGACGAACTCCGATAATCAAGACGATACAGAACGCCTAAAAAAGCTCGGTGCAAACAGCGTCGTGAGCCCGTCAAAGCTAGTCGCCCAGCGCCTTAGCGCCATGAGCGTGCGACCCGATATGGAAAATTTGCTTGAACAGTTTTTGTATAAACAAGACTCGCCGATCGACATCGAGGAGATCCTGGTTCCCGACTACTCATGGGTGCGCTTTAAACGACTAAAAGAAACAAATTTGCGAAACATAACAAACGCCGACGTCGTGGGCATCAAAGACGTGAATAACAAATTTATCCCGATGCCAAAGGGCGATACGCTAATCGGTACGGGTACGAAGCTACTAGTTATCGGCACGGGCGAGTCGATACGCCTAACCAAACGAGTCATAAAAAGCAGACATAAGCCGGAAGAGCTAAAATATGTCTAAAATTTGAGACGATTTATGCGTATTTTAATTTTGCCTTTGCCTAGATAGCCGTAAATTTAACGCTAAAATAAGGGATTGATCCGATCTTTTACTCAAATTTAAATTTTACAAAAGCATCTTTTGGATTTAAATATCGTAAAAATTTAAGCTATTTAGAGACGAAACTAAACTGCCGTAAATTTTATGGAATGCTCCGAATTTGACGCTTTTTTAACCCTCTCTTAAAATAACATTTGCTAAAATTAAACCAAACTTTAATTAAAGGAGCAAATATGTTTCACGAGGATAGAGAGCTTATAACTAAGCTAAAAGGTACAAACGCGCACTTTACATCGCTTTTTGATAAGCACAACGACCTGGACGAAAAGATCGCCGAAATGCAAAAAGGCAACTTCTACAACGATGCCGAAGTGGATGCTTTAAAGCGCGAGAAACTGAGACTAAAAGACGAAATTTACGCCTTTTTAGCTGAGTATAAAAAAGAAAATAATCTTTAATTTAATAGCGGCGGACGATTTGCTCCGCCGTTTTCTACCTCAAATTCTCTCAAATTTTCATCTTTTATAGTTGTAAATCGCGCTAAATTTAATTCAAAACCAAGCCGTAAAACATTAAATTTTGTTTTTCAAATTTACGATGCTACTACATCGAAATCTTTTTAAGCACCCAAAAAACCGCCATACCAACGCATAAAATAATAACCGCTCAAATATAATCCATCTTATTTTTTTGCCTATTTTTGCCGAAGCTTAACTTATTTTTTGTTTATTGTAACACAAACTTACGGCTTTTCGGAAAGGCCGTGATTTAAGATAAAATTCGCTAAAATTTATAAAACGTTAAAAAGGATGAAAAATGGATGAGACAAAGAGTGTTTTTATCAACCGCGAGCTTAGTTGGTTGCGCTTTAACTCGCGCGTTTTAGCCCAGTGCGAAAAGGCATTACCGCCGCTTGAAAAGCTAAAATTTATCGCGATTTATATGACGAATTTGGATGAGTTTTATATGATCCGTATCGCGGGGCTAAAGCAGCTTTTTGCCGCAGGGGTCGCAGCTAGCGGTAGCGACGGCATGAGTCCGCTCGATCAGCTAAGAGAGATTAGAAAATACATCAAAGACGAACTCGCGCTCGTAGAAAAACACTACAAAGACGCTCTGAAAGAACTCGCGCAAAACGGGCTTTTTATGAAAAATTACGACGAAATCTCGCCTGAGCTTCGCGCCAAATGCGACGAGTATTTTTTCTCAAACATCCTGCCCGTCATCGTGCCTATCGCGGTTGATGCCACGCACCCGTATCCTCATCTAAACAACCTTAGCTTTAGCCTAGCCGTTAAGCTTGCCGACGCAGATAGTCCCGAGATCATAAAATTTGGCATGATACGTATCTCGCGCGTTTTGCCGAGATTCTATCAGGCAGCCGACAACGTCTACGTACCGATAGAAACGATCGTGCACCGCCATGCGGAGGAGATTTTTCCTGGTTACAAGCTTCTTAGCTCGGCGGCATTTAGAGTCACGAGAAACGCCGACATCGTCATCGAGGAGGAAGAGGCGGACGATTTTATGATGATCCTCGAGCAAGGGCTCAAGCTACGCCGCAAGGGGGCTTTTGTCCGCATGCAGATACAAAAGGATGCCGACGCCGAGATAGTCGAGTTTTTAAACTCGCATATGAAGATTTTTTACAAAGACATCTACGAGTACACCGTCCCGCTCACTCTAAATTCGCTCTGGCAAATCGTGGGAAATAAAGAATTCTCGCACCTTTGCCTGCCGCCGTACGCGCCAAAGACTCTGCCGCCTTTTAGCACTCATCTCTCGATGTTTGACGTCATCGATAAAGAAGACGTGCTAGTCGTGCATCCCTACGAGAGCTTTGATCCCGTCGTGCAGTTTATCAGGGAGGCGAGCAAGGATCCGCGCGTGATTTCGATCCGCATGACGCTTTACCGCGTCGATAAAAACTCGCCTATCATCCAGGCTCTCATCGACGCCGCAAACGACGGCAAGCAGGTAACTGTTATGGTCGAGCTAAAGGCGAGGTTTGACGAGGAAAACAACCTGCACTGGGCAAAGGCTCTAGAAGACGCCGGCGCGCACGTGATATACGGCATCACGGGCTTTAAGGTGCACGCAAAAGTGAGCCAAGTCATCCGCCAAGAGGGCGGCAAGCTCAAATTTTACATGCATCTATCCACTGGCAACTATAACGGCGGTTCGGCAAAAATTTACACCGACGTGAGCTATTTTACGAGCAGGGCGGAGTTTGCCAGCGATACGACGACGTTTTTTCATATACTTTCGGGCTTTTCTAAAAACCGCCGATTGCAGACGCTTTCTATGTCGCCGATGCAGATAAAAGAGCGCGTGCTAGAGATGATAAAGACCGAAACCGCGCACGCAGAGCAGGGCAGGATCGTGGCCAAGATGAACGCGCTGGTTGATAGCGACATCATAGACGCGCTGGTAAAGGCTAGTAGCGCGGGCGTAAAGATCGATCTAATCGTGCGCGGCATCTGCTGCGTGCGTCCGGGTGTGAAGGGCCTAAGCGAAAATATCCGCGTGAGATCGCTCATCGGCAAGTACCTTGAGCACGCGAGGATATTTTATTTCAGACACGCCGATCCTCAAATTTACATCGCTTCCGCCGACTGGATGCCGCGAAATCTCGAGCGCCGCCTAGAGCTCATGACGCCGATAATCGATAAAAATTTGCAAGAGCGCTTGCTCGAGTTTTTGCGCTTGCAGCTTAGCGATAACGAGCTAGCGTTTGAGCTGCAAAACAGCGGCGAATATGCCAAGGTGAGACCTAAAGAGGGCGACGCGCGCATAAACTCGCAAGAGGTGCTCGAGGAGTACGTGAGCGGGATATATAAGGCGACGAAAAAGGATAGCGATAAGGGGAAGAGCGAGCAGATGGTGGCGAAACTGCTAAAAGAAAGTTAAGCGGTTCGTCTTTTTGCCCTATACTTCGCTTTGCTTCCCTTGCGGTCGCAACTGCAAGCAGAGGCTTTTAAATTCGGCTCGGTCATTACCGACAAGGTAACTCCCGTCGCCAAATTTAAAAGCACCTCGTCTAGAACCTCTTGAAAAGCTACGAGCGCAGCGAAGTAGAAAAATACTTTGCCTTATCGTTTTACGTTCAAATTTGAAGCTAAATTCGGCAAATTTAGCTTCAAATTTTACTTGCCCAGACCCGCATCTTGAAACTCCTAAATTCTGCGAGCAAATTTGCAAAAATCTACGCGTGCGGCAAATTTTACTTAGCCTAGTTTTTAGTTATATGCGTTTTGATCAAAATTTAAAAAACAAAATATGAGGGATAAAATGATTTCTTTCAACGCCTTTTTCTCTGGATTTTCGCTCGGGCTATCGCTGATTTTAGCCATCGGAGCGCAAAACGCCTTCGTGCTAAAACAAGGCATCAAAAAACAGCATGTTTTTCTAGTTTGCGCTATCTGCGCGCTTAGCGACGCCGCGCTGATTTTTGCGGGCGTGTCGGGTTTTGGCTACGTGGTTGAGCGCTACCCTATCATCAAAACCGCCGCGCTTTGGGGAGGATTTGTGTTTTTGAGTATTTACGGGGTTCGTAGTCTTTATAGCGCGTTTAGCGCCTCGCATGCGCTAACGGCAGATGGCGAGGAGACACGCAGTGCGGTTAAAACGGCGCTTCTTACGCTAGCTTTTACGTGGCTAAACCCGCACGTATACCTTGATACGGTCGTACTTTTGGGCTCGGTTTCTACGAAATTTAGCGAGCGTGCGGGACTCTTTGGCGCGGGCGCGATGTGCGCGTCGTTTGCGTTTTTCTTCTTGCTCGGATACGGAGCTAGATTTTTAGTGCCGCTGTTTCAAAAGTCGGCCGCATGGAAAATTTTGGACTTTTTCGTCGGCGTTACTATGATAGCGCTTGGCGTGATGTTAGTGATCGGCGAGTGAGGGTGCTTAAATTTAACGACCAAATTTATGTAGCTTTAGTGCGCTGTTTTTTATGCCCCGTTGGCTAAACTTTGCTAAAATTTAAGTAAATTTACAAGAAAAGGAAAAGATGAACGACCAAATTTACCTCATCGGCGACGTTCACGGCTGCTATAAAACCCTTTGCGCCTTAATAGATCGCTTGCCGCGCGGCGCCGATTCTAAAATTTGCTTCGTCGGCGATCTGATAGACCGCGGCGAGGGGAGTTTTGAGGTCGTACAGCTGGCGATTCAGCGCGGTTACGCGGCCGTGATGGGCAATCACGAGTACCGCCTTTTGCAACATAAAGACGCATTTTTACGCGGCGAGACGCCTAGCGACACGCGCTGGTTTTACCTAAACGGCGGCGCGCAGACTTTCGCCTCCTACGTCAAAGCTAGCCGCGCACAAAAGCTCGCGCATATAGAGTTTTTATCGAATTTGCCGCTTTATTTGGAGTTTGCCGAGTTTAAAAACGCACAAGGTAGGCGGCTCGTTGCGTCGCATTCGGCGATTGGACGGATGTGGGCGCTACGCAACTCGCACGGCGATAGCGCGGCGGAGTTTAGGCGGCACGTGCTTTGCGGCAGAGGCGATTTTAGCCAAAACGAAGGCGTTTTTAACGTCTACGGCCATACGCCGATCGCGGAGCCCGATATCACGGAATTTAGTGCAAATATCGACACGGGCTGCGTTTATAAGCATGATTTCGGCCGTCTTTGCGTGCTCGAGTTTCCGAGCATGCGGGTTTTTATGCAGGAAAATATCGAGGACGACGGGTAATTTTAGTCAAATTTGAGGCTAAATTTGGCTAAAATTTGAAATTTTATCCGCCGAGACCTGCATCGCAAAAATACTAAATTTTGAGTAGATCAAATTTGACGCCATGCGTTAAAAACCCTCTAAACAAAAACGATTGTTTGAGCTTTGTTAAGGGGGAAGGGCTTGAATTACGCTCTGCTTTGCAGCTGCGACCGCAAGAGAAGAATTCAAGCCCCCTTTTTTTACAAGCAACCTTAAACGGTTATTCTTTGCACAAGGGGCTAAATTTAGTATAAGTTTTATAAAATTTTTAAAATTTCACTCGCTCAAAGCGGTTGTCGCTCGCGCCCGCGATAAATCGCGGCACGAAAATTTGGCTTCGTTACAAACTCAGCTCAAATTTTCGGGACGAAAGCTTTTCGCTCATAAAATTTAAAAATTCTTTGAAGCCAAATTTACAAATTTAGCCAAATTGGACTCCAAATTTGAACGCAAAACGATAAGGCGAAGTATTTTTTCGTCAGACGAGGCAACGGCGATCGAGGCGAGGGAGCGGACTAGTTGTCCGTGACCGAAGCCGAATGAGCCGGTAACGAAGTATGGCGGAAAAAGACAAGCCGTTCACAATTTACGTATCTTGGCGATTTCATCTCGCAGCGCCGCCGCCTTTTCAAACTCCAGCTGCTCGGCAGCTTCTAGCATCTGCTTTCTTAGCTCTTTGATTATGCTCGCTCGCTCAGTGGCAGGCATTTTTTCCAGATTTTTGCCGCGTTTATATATCTCGCCCTCATCCTCGACGTGCAGGCTCTCCTCGATATTTCGGCTGGCTGAGCGTGGCGTGATGCCGTGAGCGCGGTTGTACTCATCCTGCATCTTGCGGCGAGCTAGCGTCGTATCCATCGCTTCTTGCATGGATTTGGTGATCTTTTTGGCAAACATCAGCACCCGGCCGTTTACGTTTCTAGCCGCGCGCCCCATCGTTTGGATTAGGCTCGTCGTCGAGCGCAAAAAGCCCTCCTTATCGGCGTCCATGATAGCTATGAGGCTAACCTCGGGCAGGTCAAGCCCTTCTCTTAGCAAATTTATGCCGATGAGCATATCAAACTCGCATCCTCTTAGCCCGCGGATGATCTCGTTTCGCTCGACGGCGTCGATGTCTGAGTGCATGTATTTGACCTTGATGCCAAGCTCGGTGTAGTAGCGGCTGAGCTCCTCGGCCATCTTTTTGGTTAGCACGGTGACTAGCACGCGCTCGTTTCTCTCGATGGTTTTTTTCGCCTCGTCAAATAAAATTTCCACCTGATTTTCGCTGTCTTTTATCTCGATCAAGGGATCAAGCAGTCCCGTCGGGCGTAAAATTTGCTCGTAAACGTGGCCGCAGCTTAAACTTATCTCGTATTCGTTCGGGGTCGCCGAGACGAAAAGAAATTTAGCGCGTTTGTTTATAAACTCGTCAAATTTAAGCGGACGGTTATCAAGCGCGGACGGGAGGCGAAAGCCGTACTCCACCAGCACCTCTTTGCGGCTGCGGTCGCCCGCGTACATACCGCGAAACTGCGGCAGGCTCACGTGGCTTTCGTCCACGATGACCAGGTAGTCCTTGCCGCCTAGCTCGAAATAATCAAACATCGAGTAGGGCGTCTCTCCCGCCTTTTGCCCCGTTAGATGGCGCGCGTAGTTTTCGATGCCCTTGCACATGCCCGTGCTACTCATCATCTCTAGGTCAAATTCCACTCGTTGTTTTAGGCGCTGCGCCTCTACGAGTTTGCCTTGGTCGTTAAATTCTTTTAGCCGCTCTTCTAGCTCCTCTTCTATCTGTTTGATGGCGATTTTTAAGCGATCTGCGCCCACGATGAACTGACTCGTGGCATAAAGCGTAAATTTGCCCACGTCTTTTAGCTTTTTATTTTCCAGTACGTCAAAGTGATACATCGCGTCGATCTCGTCGCCGAAAAACTCGATGCGAAGAGCCTCGTCGCCCCAGTATGCGGGATAGACGTCCACCACGTCGCCGTTTACGCGAAAGTCGCCTCTATCGAAGTAGTTATCGTTTCGCTTGTAACCCATATCGACGAGCTTTTGCAGCAGCGCGCGCTGATTGATTTTTTCGCCCACGCCCAGATATGCGACCATGCCTTGGTATTCGCTAGGATTGCCTAAACCGTAGTTGGCCGACACCGACGCCACGCACACGACGTCGCCAAAGCTGAGCAAACTAGCCGTCGCAGAGAGGCGCAGACGCTCGAGCTCTTCGTTTACGGAGCTGTCTTTTTCGATAAAAAGGTCTTGACGCGGGATGTAGGCCTCGGGCTGATAGTAGTCGTAGTAGCTGATGAAATACTCCACGTGATTTTTAGGGAAAAAGCCCTTAAATTCGCTATAAAGCTGCGCGGCGAGGGATTTGTTATGCGTCATGATTAGCGTTGGCATATTTAGCTCTTTTATGACGTTTGCCATCGTAAAGGTCTTGCCCGAGCCAGTTACGCCTAGAAGCGTTTGGTACTTATTGCCCGATCTTACAGAGGCTACGATATTAGCGACCGCGCGGGCCTGGTCCTCGCTCGGGCTAAATTTGGACGAAATTTCAAAATTTTTCATTTTTTACCTTAAAAATCAGCTTTTTTTGTTACAATTACATAAAATTATACCAAAACTAAGGAAAAAGATGTTTGATAACGATAAAGTGTTAAATACCCTAACCGACAAGGTAAACGACCTGCTGGCTAGATATAACGAAATCTGCGAAGAAAACGAGTCTCTACGCAACGAACTAATCAGCGTCAAAGCCCAAAACGAAGCCAAAACAAACCAAATCGCGCGCCTAGAAGAAGACCTAAGAACCAAAAACACCGAGAGCGACGACGTCATCCGCAAGATCGAAGCGGTGCTGGGAAAGTAAATTTAGGCGACGCGACTAATGAAAAAAATAACGGTAAAGATAGCATCCACATCCTATAATATAAGCCTCGAGGATGAATTTGCCCAAAGCTTTGAAAAAGAGTGGGAGACGTTTACCGGGGGGAAGAGATGCCTAGACG
This sequence comes from uncultured Campylobacter sp., assembly GCF_963526985.1. Taxonomy (NCBI): domain Bacteria; kingdom Pseudomonadati; phylum Campylobacterota; class Epsilonproteobacteria; order Campylobacterales; family Campylobacteraceae; genus Campylobacter; species uncultured Campylobacter sp. The sequence continues at coordinate 129,712 of NZ_CAURPW010000003.1, read as the reverse complement.
TTAAGGAACTGCTTAGCGCCTACGTGCAAAAATGCTACGAGAACTACCAGCGCGAGCGCGAACTGCGCTCTTTGGCGCAAAAGCTAACTAAAGAATTTAACTAAAAATATCTAAATTTATACATTTTCCGTCGCCGTAGTCTGCTTTTTAGGCTTTTGGTGTATTTTTAAGAGCGCGCTTTACTGCATTTGCTTGGCTTTTTATGTTTTTAGTGCGATGTGTTTGTCTATATTTTAGACTTTTATAGGCGTTTTGCGGACGATAAAGTAGCGATCAAGGGCTAAAATAGGCTATTTATTCACGTTTTTCGTAAAATTTGCATTGATTTTTTATAAATTTATATTTTTTTAAGTATTTTATATATATAATTCCGCCAACTGCATAAATGTATGCAGAAATAAACACAAGGAGTCTCATATGAGAAAAGGTTTTACAATGATCGAGTTGATCTTCGTGATCGTTATTTTAGGTATCCTAGCTGCTGTTGCTATCCCAAGACTAGCTGCGACTCGTGATGATGCAGAGGTTTCAAAAGCTGCTACAAACATCCAAACTATGGTTTCTGACCTTGGCACGTACTATACGTCTCAGGCTGGTTTCTCTGCGTCGTTAGCTGATATGACTGGTGTATCTAGCCCTGTTAAGATTAAAGATAAAAGTTGTTTTATAGTTGGAACAACAAACAATGCTACCGGTGAGGTAACTGTAACAGTAAATAATGCTACTACCGATGGTAGCTGCCACAGACTATGGCAACTTCCTGGTCTAGCTGAACTAAATGCTAAAATTGCTAGAGACGGTGGCAAGCTAAAATTCGGTGGCGTAGGCGTTCAATACTAATAGGTTCCTACTTTTAGCTCACAAAATGTTAAGCCCAAATTTGCCTAGAGCGAATTTGGGCTTTTTTTATTTGTGATGAAAATACATCTTAAAGGAAATGACTTGAAAGCGGCGTTTACTTTAATAGAACTTATTTTCGTTATTTTAATAATAGGCATCTTGGCTGTAGTAGCTATCCCTAGACTAAACGCCACCAGGGACGATGCGCAGGCCTCTACTGCAGCCAGCAATGTCGCTGTGGCCGTAATGGATATACTCAGCTACTATACCTCGACCGGCTCTTTTACTGACATAAAATCTATGTCAAATATAGTAATAGACAATGACGGCAAAATAAAAGTAAAAGACTCTGACTGCTTCCAACTATCCGTAGCTAATGCTACTGCTAGCGATGTAGATCCTAGTAAGGGTATAGAAGTTGGCAGCCCTATACTAAAAGTTATAGGTATAACCGGGGGCAACAGTGCGTGTGTAACTGCCCAAGAGCTAACTCGTGACATTCTTGTCGCTAGTCCTATAAATTTAGGGCAAGGGCATGTGAGGTATTGAAAAATAACGAGATATTGAAGTTATTTTGATTTTTAAGCGTCTTATGTTGAAATAAGGCGCTTTATTTTATATGATTTTTACACTAAAATGTAGAAATAAAGAGGATATAGTATGAGACGTGGTTTTACGATGCTTGAGCTTGTTTTTGTTATCGTTGTTTTAGGTATTTTGGCTAGTATAGCGGGGGTTAAGATATTTGCTACTAGAGATGATGCTTTGATTGCTAGAGCTAGAAATAATGTAGCTTCTATAAGAAGCGGTATAATCAATAAATACAGTGCAAATATGATGAGAGGTAGTTTTGGTTATCCTGCTCAGCTCGAAAAAACTAGTAGTTCAGTACCTTTTGATGACGTGATTCAAGGCGGTGCAAAAGACTGGACAAAAAGCGGTAACAATTATACTTTTAAACTAGGTTCAAAAACAGTATTATTTACTTACGATTCTAGAAATGGTACGTTTGACTGCCCTCATAGTCAGTCGTTGTGTAAGGCACTTACGGAGTAGGCGGCTTTTTAAAAAGGTTACAAACGGCTTGAGTCCTAGACCGTTTGTATACTACTATGAAAATTTACCCAAAATTTAATTAACATCAAAGATAAGATTTTTCGGCTATATTTTAAAATGTAGCCGAATTCTTGATGGCTTTTAAACTTCTAAAATATACTCTATGCTATATCGTTTTTTGTAACTTATTTTTTCCATAAATAAACTAAATTTTCTTAAAGACTAAAAACGAATTTTAATTATGTATGCCTTTTGCAAATATACTCCATTGATTTTTAAATTTTTTAGCGATTATTCAATTGTATTTTTGCTATTTTGGTTACGGCTTGGCGGCAGAATAAATATTAAAATACAAATGATTGATTGGTAAGCAAAAAATTATAATTCGGGCATACGTGGCATAAAAAACTAAAAAAACAAGAAATTAAAACTTGCGACCTAGCAATATTTTATATACTCAAATTATGGGCCGCTTTAGCTCTTATGTTCGCCTTGTTTTACTTACTACAAAGCTTGGTTGTAATGTAAAATGTTATTTTTATATAAGTCCGTTTAAGTAAAAATTGCCGCTTAAGATACATGGCAATTCCAAAAATTAAAAGATATAATATTATGGGTAAAATAAGTTTTTTGCAAATGCTTCTCAAGAAAATAGCCGAGTTAAGCTTAAGCGTAGCAACCTTTTTTGCGGCAGATGTGCATAAAAGGCGTCAAAGTCGGTTTTGCTTCACGCCTTTTCTGGCTTACTGCATAATCCTATAAAAGTAAAAAATATTAAATCAAAGTTGCAGCGGTTTGGTTGGCATGAAATCAGACAAAAAGGCCGCCATTTGAGTACGTCATTGCCTTTTTACATGCCATTTAGTCGCTACTATAGAAGCAATTAGGCGGATATAGGCTAGGCATAGTATCTGCAAAAATAGCCGAAGCCGCGCGACTCTATAGGTCACAATACATGCTATCGCGACTTTACGTATAATAATGCAATGATAGCAAGGAAACGGGATTAACGAAGCAAACGAATAATTTAGCGAGATCCAACTGAACATAAATACCGAATTTAAGTGATTTTAAAGAGCGATACAGGTTAGAGAACAAATTTAAAACCGCTGGTGTGGAGATAAAACCGGCGTAATGAAGCGCAGGCTAGATAAATTTGAGTCGCGAGCCAAAACGGCCGATCGGTAATAATTAGCAACCGACTCCGTCCGAGGTAAAAATAAATACTGCCGCCAAATTTATAATACCGAATTTAACTTCGCAAACGGCCTAAATTTAAACAAAACACGTTAAATTTAAGCGTTAAAATAGCTGAGCTAAGATTTGCTAAATTTAGCAAAGCCGCTAGCCGAGGGGTAAATTTGACATAACAAGGCAAGATAATAAAAAGGTAGATTACGAGAAGCGACAATCAGGCGAAGCGCCGACTACAAAATAAACTTTGGCATAGCTTTGCGGAGCGCAAATCGCACCTCCTGCCGCAAGCCGCGCGTAAATTTAAGCCGCTGCCGAAACTGACTATTTTTGGGATTATTATTGTAAAATGCGGATTTAAAAACCGACTAATATCAAAATATACAAAAGGCAAGCCGTGTGCGAAGATGAGATAAAATACTATGAAATTTTGTTAAGCGGGTTAAATTTAGCGCCGCTCACTTATCGCTACGGCGGTGATTTAGAGCCTTTTTGCGCGGTTACGGTTACGGTTAGAGGCAAAGAAACGCTAGGCTACGTTTTTGGGCAAGTCTCAAAGCCTAGCTTTAAAACCGCCCAGATATCAGCCGTGCGCGCGCAGACTTTAACTCGGATTCAGATTTCGCTGCTGAGGTTTATCTCGCATTATTACGCCGTAAATTTATCCGTAGCCGCAGGGCTTTTTACTCCGCTTGACATAGGCGCGCCGTGTCCGGCGTTTTGCGAAAAAAATGCGAACGAGCGGACTTTGGACGATAATAACGACTTAAATTTAAACGCCAAAATCCGTAAAAAAGAGGGGCGAAATTTACTTATAGAGCCAAACGATGCCCCGCAGATTAGCGATTTGGATTTTGGATTGGCCGGCGTATCTAAGGCTAGCGCATTCCAAGCAAATTTCAAACCAAATTTTGCCAAAAACGCTAGCCAAAACGGCGACACGACTTTGACGGAGGCAAATTTATCGGCGGGCGCTTCGTCGCCACAAACGGCTCAAAATCAAAAACAAACGCTAAATTTGATAAACCGCCAAGAATCGGTCGCAGGCAAAAAGTCCTTTGAAACGCTAAATTTAAGCGACGAACTAGAGCCTAAAACCTTTTTAAAAGCCCCGAGCCTAAACCAAGGCCAGCAAGAAGCGCTAAATTTTGCCAAAAGCCGTAAAACCAGCCTTATTTTCGGCGATACGGGGAGCGGTAAAAGCGAGATTTATTTTTCGCTCATTCGCGAATATCTGCTTGAAGGCAAACAGGTTTTGCTTTTGATGCCCGAAATCTCGCTAACGCCGCAGATGACGAAGCGGCTAAAGAGCTATTTTGGCGAAAAATTCGGCGTGTGGCACTCTAAAATCACGCCCAAAAAGCGCGGCGAGATACTGCAAAAGTTTCAGAGTCGCGAGATAAATTTGATCGCCGGCGCGCGCTCGGCGCTATTTTTGCCCTTTAGCGAGCTTGGGCTAATCATCGTCGACGAGGAGCACGACGACAGCTACAAATCCGCGCAAAATCCGCATTACAATGCCCGCGACCTCGCGATATTTCTCGCGAGCAAATTTGACGTAAAAGTCGTGCTAGGCTCTGCGACGCCAAGTGTAACCAGCTTTGCTAAACAGCCGCATTTTAGGCTAAAAGGCACGTTTTTTAAAAGCGAGAAAAAATTTATCTACGACGAGAGCGAGACGGGGCTAAGCGGCGTTGTGCTGGACGAGCTTGCGGCGAGTTTTGCGGGCGGCAAACAGGCGGTCGTTTTCCTACCCACGCGCGCAAATTTCCGTTATCTATCGTGCCGCGAGTGCGGCAGCACGATAAAGTGCCCGTTTTGTAGCGTCGGGATGAGCTTTTATAAAAAGCGAAATCTGCTAAAGTGCCAGTACTGCGGCTTTACGGCGGCCGCGACGTGCTCGTGCGAGAAGTGCGGTAGCCAGATGATCGAAGCAAAAAAAATCGGCACCGACGAGCTAACGGAAGCCTTGCGCTCAGCGTTTCCTGCGGCTAGGATCGAGAAATTCGATCGCGACGAGATCACGACGCAAAACAAGCTCGAAAAGACGCTAAAGGCCTTTAACGCGGGCGAGATAGACGCGCTTGTCGGCACGCAGATGCTGAGCAAAGGGCACGACTACCATAACGTAGATTTGGCCGTCATCATGGGTGTGGACGATCTTTTGAGCTTTCCCGATTTTCGCGCCAGAGAGCGGACGCTGGCTCTTGCCATGCAAGTAGCCGGCAGAGCCGGGCGCGCGGGGCTTGGGCGCGTAGTGGTGCAAAGCAGGCAGCGGGAGTTTTTTGAAAATTTTATCGAGGATTATGACGCGTTTCTGGAGGAGGAGATGCTCGCTAGAGAGCCGATATATCCGCCGTTTACTAGACTTTTGCGCGTTGTCGTTTCTGAAAAAAGCGAGCAAGTGGCAAGACAAAGGCTTGAAATTTGCGTATCCGAGCTTGAAAATTTACGCGCCGTAGAATCTTCGCTTGAAATAGTCGGATACGGCAAGTGCGGAGTCGAGATTTTGGGCGGTAAATTTCGCTTTGAGATTTTGCTGCGCTGCGTCTCGCACGCTCCGCTCATAAAAGCCGCTCGCATCTGCGCCGCACACGGCTTTGACATTGATATGGATCCGATAAATTTCTCGTAGTATTCTTATTTCTAGGACTTGGACGTAACTAAAATTTTTATTTGTGATAATGTTTATCTTTTTAAGCCTATTTTTATACGATTTAAATATAATCGCGTTATAATTTTATCTAGATTTAAACATACAGTCTAATTAAAATTATAAAGATTACCCTAAAGGAACTTAATGCAAAAATTTTTACAAGCCCTAGCAGGCTCGCAAAAATATTTCGTAAACTACGTTAGCGTTGCGATTTTCATCGTGATGGCGTGGATAGGCGGACTCAAAGTCGTGCAATACGAGGCCGACGGCATCGTGCCGTTTGTAACCAACAGCCCGTTTTTTAGCTACATGTATAGCAAAAAAGATATCGTAGATAACGGCAAGGGCAAAATGGTCGCCGAGTACAACCTACACAAAAACCCGGAAGGCTTGGTCGTGCCTAAAAACATCGAGTGGCATAAACAAAACGGTACTTACGCGGTTTCGTACCTGATCGGCGCGATGATCTGCACTATCGGTACGCTCGTGCTGCTTGGCATCTGGTTCCCTAAACTAGGGCTTATCGGCGGGCTGCTGACGTTTGGTATGTCTATCGTAACGCTTAGCTTTTTGATAACGACGCCTGAGACTTGGGTGCCAAATCTAGGCAATCCGGCGCTGGGCATCACTGAAAGCCCTAATCACGGCTTCCCGTATCTATCGGGTGCCGGACGACTGGTGCTAAAAGATATAATAATGTCTGCCGCGGGACTAATCGTAGCCTCAAATGCGGCACGCAGGCTTTTGGAGTGCTGCAAAAGCTGCACAGGTAAGTAAAATAGCGGATTTTAGCGAGCGGTAGACCTAAATTTAGTTATTTCTCCGCTCGCGGTCGTTTTTATCCCTAAATTTACGGTTTTGCCGTAAATTTATCTTCTTTTTCTACCCCAGACTAATTTTTGTGCTAAACACCACACCGGCGGAACTCTGAAAAATCGCTAAATTTTATTTTATACATTCTGCGGACTAGCAAGCGTTGATTTTAAATTTGCCTTTGCTTTTTAGCTTATCAAATTTAGCGAGCCAGGCGTAGCCGTAAGAGAAAATTGGGCATTTTTGTACTAAAATACTAGCGTAAATTTATGCAAATTTTAAGGAGAAGGCGTGGGTATTTTTGACTTTTTTAAAAAGGGAGCCGATAGCGCGCGAAAAAGAAGCGCAAACGCCGTAAAGATCGGTAAAACCGCGCAGGAGCGCAAGGATATAAGCATCGAAATCTTAAAATCACAAGGCGTGCCTTTTATAGACCATCTGCCGCTACGATACGAGACGGGTGAGGTCGCGCCGCGCGAAAAGGACGAGGTTATCGCCCGCTCTATTTGCTCGTTTGCCGCGATAATGTGCGCTTGCACAATCAGAGATAACGGCGAGCTAACGGACGAAGACAAGCAGGGCACGAAGGATTTTTTAGATAATCGCTTCGGATGTATAGACAAGCTAACGCGTATGGAGCGCCGCGTCATAGAGGGCGAGGTAAGCTACGACGAGGCCGTAAATATGGGCTGGAAATACGAGTCGCTATGGGCGCTAATGTGGGCCATGGGGTTAGTAAAAGAGCTAGATTTCCCAAAGGATATCTGCGATTGCAATTTTGTAATGAAGACCTTTAGCGGCGATTTTTCGGAGCGCGTAAAAATGCGGGGTACGGATGAAATCCTGCAGGCGCTCGATCTCGTCTACCGCTATCACTGGGCGTGCGTCAATGCCAGAGTAAACGGTACTAAGAGTGCAGGCCTTGATGAAGAGGTCGTGATGGAGAGGCGCGGCGGGCTAGAGTGGCTGTGCTGCAAGGGGGCTGAAAACGATAATCTAAGCGATGAGTATAATGCGTGGGATTATTCGGATCTAAACACCTAGCGGCTCCTCTTTTTCTACTTATGCTTCGTTTAAATTTGATTTTCAAGCTCGGCAGGCTACTTGCCTAGCCTACGCTTAAAAATCAAATTTTACCTCGCCTAAGCGAAAAATACCGCGCCTTATTTTTTGCGTGTTATCTTGCTTAGCCATACTTCGTTGCGTCTAAAATTTGCTCGGTCACGTATTACAATACGCTCCCATCGAAAATTTTATTCGCGCCTCGTCTGGCTTCGCGATACTGTGGCTTGTATTTTTATATTTAAGTTTAAAGATATTTTTTGTAAGCGTTTTTGATTCGCCCTGCATCCTTGTAGCGAAGTTTAGCTTCACTGCGTTCGCTACTGCAAGCAGAGCGTTACGAGCGCATGGCGCAAAGTAAAGTAAAAATTGTCGCGCCTTATTTTGTGCGTCGTCTCTTGTGCGTTTTTCACAGAAACTTCGGCTACGCCGCCGTTTCGCTAGTTTTGCGAAGCAGATCCCAAAAATCATCGCAAGATACCGCCGCGCGCATCTTTTTTGCTCAAATTTAAATTTTAGCGTCGTCCCGCATCGCTATACCGTCTCTTGCGTTTTGCGTTTAAATTTTGCGCCTTATCCATTTGAGATTAAATTTAAAATACGAATTTATTTGGCTATACTTCGCTTAAATTTTTACAAAGGACGCAAATGAACGAGTTTTTCCCTTGCCGGGCGGTGGAGCATAGCGACGGCTCGTATGCCGCGGTAACGTCTGATTTTCACTACTTTGACGCGTATTTTAAAAACGGCTGCGGCGGATACGATTTGCAAAGTTTAGCCAAAAGCCTAGCCAAAAAGCACGACATAAAAGGCCTAAAATACGACTGCGAGGCGGGTATGTTTTGCGTTTATTCAAAGGATTTGGACGCGCTAAAATCCCTGTGCGAGAGGCTGCGGGAGATTAGCGGCCAGCAGAGCGACTACGCGCCCGTAAATCCGCAAAAGCCCAAAATAAAACCCAAAATGCTAGACGAGCTACTGCTAAAAGGCTTTGTTTTAAGGCTTGACGAGGATACGCAAAAGCGGTTTTTAGACGGCGTGCCGTTAGAGCTTTCGCCGCTGTTTGAGAACTACGCGGCCGCGCTTGCGGGAGATGACGAAAAGGCGCAGTTTGAGGCGCTGTGCCGCATAAATTCGCAGGCGTTCTCGCAAAATAAAAGGCGAGATTGCGTTAGCGCGCTAGGTCATCCCGCGTTTTTACGAATTTTATTTGATTTTATCGACAAAAATCCTAGCGACAAGCCGCATTTAGAGGCTCTTCGCGCGCTTGAGGCCATATGCATGAGACACCTGCCCGATCTGCGAGCAGCGAAATATTTTATCGCAGCGCTTGCGCATAAAAAGGCCGATTTTAGGCAGGTCGGCATTTGCGGACTAGGCACGCTTTACGAGTATGATTTAAAGCTTATAGAGCAGCTAACCAAGGATAAATCCGCCAAGGTCGCAAACGCTGCGGCAAGAACGCTAAAATTTGGGTTTAAAAAGAAAGATTCAAGCGAGCATTATATATTTCCTGTTTGGATGTTTAGTGGTAAGCTGGTTAGGCGCTGCGAGAGGGAAATTTTCGGGCATTAGCGTACCTTTTGCTTTGTTATTAAAATTTACTCGGCTGATAACGCTTATCTTAAATTTAAATCGCCTCGCCTAGCTTCATACGTCGCCGGCGCATAAATTCGGCGTTTGCCTAAAAAAGTATTAATTTTTTGCGCCCGCTTGATCTAAATCTACTCTTGCCGATAAATTTAGCCGTCTTTTATATTTTAAGCTATTTAAATATTAAATAATGTTTATTATAATTGCGCTAAAAATCAATGGATGGATAATGCTTTTTAACTCTTACGAATTTATATTTTTATTTTTGCCCATAACTTTTTTCGTATATTTTTTCTTAAATAAAAAACGCCTTAGCGAAGCGGCAAAGGGCTTTTTGGTGCTATCGTCGCTATTTTTTTATAGCTGGTGGAATATCGCTTATCTGCCTTTGATAGTAGCTTCCATGATATTTAACTACTCTTTTGGGCTCGAGCTAAATAAAAATAATCCCAAAATTTCAAAAAAACTACTCCTTACTCTCGGTATTGCGGCAAATTTGGCTTTGCTTGGGTATTTTAAGTACTCTGATTTTTTAATCGGCAACGTAAATTTCGCCTTCGGTACGCAGATATCGCATCTAAATTTACTCTTGCCGCTTGCGATTTCGTTTTTTACCTTTCAGCAGATCGCGTATCTGGTAGATAGCGCGGCAGAAGAGAGCGCGAAGCGGTATGATTTTTTAAATTACTGTTTATTTGTTACGTTTTTCCCGCAGCTAATCGCAGGCCCGATCGTGCATCACGAGGAGATGATGCCGCAGTTTGCAAAAGCTAAAAATAAAATAATCAACTACAAAAATATCGCTCTTGGGCTTTTTATATTTTCTATCGGGCTTTTTAAAAAGGTCGTTATCGCCGATACTTTCGCCGTTTGGGCGACCGAGGGCTTTGACATGGCCGCGAGCTTAAATTTGATCGAGGCTTGGGTGACTAGCCTTAGCTATACGTTTCAGCTTTATTTTGATTTTAGCGGATACTGCGATATGGCGATCGGCGCGGCGCTGCTTTTTAACATTAGGTTACCGATAAATCTCAACTCGCCCTACAAGGCTTTAAATATTCAGGATTTTTGGCGCAGGTGGCATATCACGCTAAGCCGTTTTTTGAGAGATTACGTCTATATCCCGCTAGGAGGCAACCGCAGGGGCAAGACGAGAACGTACGTAAATTTAGCCGCGACCTTTATGATAGGCGGTATCTGGCACGGGGCGGGCTGGACGTTTGTATTTTGGGGATGTCTGCACGGCGCGGCCTTGATCGTCCAAAGGATTTGGAGCGAGCTGGGCTTTAGGCTAAATAAATTCGTAGCTTGGTTTATAACCTTTAACTTCGTAAATATCGCTTGGGTATTTTTTAGAGCAAAGGAGTGGGACGACGCGCTAAAGGTATTAAAAGGGATGTTTGGACTAGGCGGCGGACTAACTCTAAATTCGCGGCTAGAGAGAAAGGTCGGTTTTTTGAGGGAGTACGGCGTAAAATTTGGCGAGTGGAATCCAAACATACAAATAGACAGCACAAATACCTTGTTCTACTACCTTATCGCAGGTTTTGCGGTAGCGCTGCTATTTAAAAACTCTGCGCAAAAACTACAAGGCTTTAAGCTGGGCGGGCTAAATTTAACCCTTGCGGTACTTTATTTTACGCTGGGCGTTTTAAATTTGCATAAAATGTCTCAATTTTTATATTTTAACTTTTAGGAAAATCGTATGAAATTTAAAAAATGGACGTTTAGCTTTTTGGCCGCGGCGGCTTTGATTTTCGCGCTCGTGGCGGTTTTTAACTACCTGGTCGATCCATACAGGATTTACGATACGGATATCTTTAAAAATAAGCCCAGAGAGGATTTGCAGTCGCGCTTTATGAAGGTTGTAAAGATCCAAAAAATAAGGCCCGCGTCGATATTTTTAGGAAACTCTCGCCCCCAAACGGCTCTAAATTCGGCGCATAGGTATTTCATGCAGCCCTCCTTTAACGCGGCCGTATCGGGAAGCAATCTAAACGAAGCTAAAGCCTATCTAAAATGGGCGATAAAACAGGGAAATTTAAAGCAGGCGTTGCTCGTTTTTGACGATAAGACGATGCTAGGCGGCGGCAGCAAGGCGGATGATTTCGAAGAGTATTTTAAAAATCCTAGCGCTTATAAAATTTTATTTAGCTCTCAATCGTTTCGCGACTCGGTAGCGACCGTCATAAGATACGGCAAAACTCCGCTTTTTGAGCCTGACGGCAGACGGACCGAGGCGTCGTTGCTAGAAGAGGTGCGAAGAAACGGGGGCTACTACGAATACTCAGTAAAAAAGATAGAGAGCGGATATATGGCTGAACACAAAAGAGGCGAGGTGTCAAAGCTGTCTTATGAAAATTTTATCGAGATTTTAACGGACGCTCACGAAAATAACGTAACCCTAGATATCGCTATAAGTCCGCTGCACGCGAGATTGCTTGAAGCTATTGACTACAGAGTCGGGCTTGACGTCGCATGGCATGAGTGGAAAAGGCAGGTTGCGGCTATAAACGAAGAGGTTGCCAGGCGTCTAGGAAAAAAGCCGTTTAGGATAGTGGATTTTGGCGTTTATAACGAGATAACGGCTCAGGAGCTACCTAAAAACGCCGATCAAGTCTCGCCGTACTACTGGGAGGCTAGCCACTATAACGCAAGGCTCGGCGATATGATGCTGGATTTCTTAACAAAGCAGGGCGAGCATGCGGGGCTAGGCGTAGAGATAACTAGCAAAAACATAGACGCGCACATAGAAAAGCAAAAGAGCCTAAGGACTAAATTTATAGATACGCTGGAGTATAGGCTCGAGGTTTTTGGCGAGTAGGTTTTGGGGCGGTAAATTTATTTAAAAGCCAAGATTTTATATAATCGCACAATAAAATTTAAAGGCTAAATTTGCAAAGATACCCCACCAAGCAGATCAAAATCAGGGACGTAAAAATAGGCGGAGACGCGCCCGTATCGGTACAGTCGATGACGTTTAGCAAGACAAAAGACGTAAAAGGCACGCTAGAGCAGATACAGCGGCTTTATTTTGCCGGCTGCGATATCGTGCGCTGCGCCGTGTTTGACAAAGAGGACACCGCCGCGCTGCGCGAGGTAGTGAAGGCTAGCCCGCTGCCCGTCGTCGCCGACATTCACTTTAACCACAACTACGCCGTGATCGTTAGCGAGTTCGTCGACGCTATCCGCATAAATCCGGGCAACATCGGCTCCAAAAAGAACATCAAAGCCGTCGTGGACGCGTGCAAGCATCGAAATCTGCCTATCCGCATCGGCGTAAACTCGGGCTCGCTAGAAAAGCAGTTTGAGGACAAATACGGCCGAACGGTCGAAGCGATGGTGCAAAGCGCGCTTTATAACATAAATTTGCTTGAGGATTTTGACTTTACCGATATCAAAATCTCGCTAAAATCAAGCGACGTCGAGCGCACGATGGCCGCTTACCGCGCGCTTAGGCCGCTGGTAAATTATCCGTTTCACCTGGGCGTGACGGAGGCGGGCACTAGCTTTCACGCGACGATAAAATCAGCTATCGCGCTAGGCGGACTGCTGCTAGAAGGCATCGGCGACACGATGCGAGTGAGCATCACGGGCGAGCTCGAGGAGGAGATCAAAGTCGCAAAAGCGATCCTAAAAGACAGCGGCCGCCAAAAAGAGGGGCTAAATATCATCTCGTGCCCGACCTGCGGGCGTTTGCAGGCCGATCTCATGGCTGCGGTAAAGCTCGTCGAAGAAAAAACCAGACACATCAAAGAGCCGCTAAACGTCTCGGTGATGGGCTGCGTCGTAAATGCGATCGGCGAGGCTAAGGGCGCTGACGTAGCCATAGCGTTTGGTAAAGGAAACGGCATGATAATGCGCAAAGGCGAGGTAGTAGCAAGGCTGCCCGAGAGCGAGCTAGTGGATAGATTTTTACTAGAAATCGACGACGAGATAAAGTCGCGCCAGGCGCACTAAATCAAAGGAAAAAATATGCAAACTACGACATTTCACATCGAAATACCAAGCGATAGAAGCGATCTAATCGCGATCGCGACTACGCTGTCAAACGAAGTAAAAAAGCTAATTGTGGCCGATAAATTAAAAAGTAAAAAGAGCGCGCCGAGTCTTGAAATCATGCGATTTGCAGGCATAGTAAAAGGCAAGGCCGCTCAAAACATAGACGATATAAAAGCGCTAAAAATCGTCGATAAAAAATACATGAAAAAAAGATACGGCATAGATGGCTAAAATTTTCCTTGATAGCAATATTCTGATCGATTTTTTAGTCGAAGAAAGAGGCGCCCTAAATTTAGCGGCCGTTAAACTTTTTGAAAATTTTAGCGCTAGCGACACCATTTGTTACTCATTTGGCAGTATCAGCGATGCGGCTTACGTGCTAAAAAAATGTTATAAAATTTCAGACGAAATTATTTTGGATTTTTTCGGAGCATTATCGCGGACGTCAAATTTTAAATGTCTGTCACTATCTAATGATGGGCTATTGCTGGCGTGCGAATACGCAAAGAGCGAGTTAAAATCGGGTCGCAAGGTAGACTTTGAGGATATTTTGCAGTATTTTTGCGCACTAGAGGGCGGCTGTGAGGCGATCGTCACAAACGACAAAACCTTTCCAAAACTACAAATAGCCTTAAGGCGCACGGATGCTAATCTTGAAGATTACGCTCCGAAACAAAAAATTTAAGCGGATAACAAATGCCAAAAGAAAACATCGATATGCACAATCTTTACGACCTAGATATGGAGCGCGCGATCCTCGCGTCCATCATCTATAGCGCGGATAATCTAAGCGAAATTTTCGATATCCTAAGCCCGTTTGACTTTTACCTGCGCGCTCACGGCGACGTTTACGACGCGATGGTAAAGTGTCTGAATGAAAATTTGCCCGTAGAAACGGGATTTTTAAAAACCAAGCTTGGAAGTAAATTTGACGAGAACGTTATGAACGAGATCATGGGCACCAACTCGATCCTAGACGTCAAAAAATACGCCAACGAGATCAAAGAAAAATCGATCAAACGAAGCCTCGTCAAAATCGCGCACCAAATTCCAAGCAAAGTGAGCGAGGATAAGCCCAGCCGCGATATGGTGGACGAGCTGAGTCAGAGTTTTTATTCGCTAGTGGACGGGCAGAGCGCTGGCGTAGTCAAGGACGCTGCTGTCATCATCGCAGACGTCATCGCGCACCTAGAAAAGCAAAAACTGCTCGAGGATAAGGATATCGTGGGCATCGACACTGGTTTTCGCCAGCTAAACGAGATGACCAAGGGCTTTAAGCACGGCGACCTCATCATCATCGCGGCGCGCCCGGGTATGGGAAAAACCACGATTTGCTTAAATTTGATGAACCACGTGCTGATGCGCGGCGGCGGAGTCGTGTTTTTCTCGCTTGAGATGCCCGCCGAGCAGATCATGCTGCGTATGCTAAGTGCCAAAACCTCGATCCCGCTACAAAACATAATGACTGCTAAAATGGACGACGAGGAGTGGTCGCGCCTAAGCGACGCGTGCGACGATATGGCTAGCCGTAAGCTTTTCGTCTACGACAGCGGCTACGTAAATATCCATCAGATCCGCACGCAGATGCGCAAGCTCAAGTCCGCCCACCCCGAGATCACGCTGTGCGTCATCGACTACATCGGCCTCATGATGGCGACGTCAAATTTCTCCGATCGCCACCTACAGATCGCCGAAATCTCGCGCGGACTAAAGCTACTAGCGCGCGAGCTAGACATGCCTATCATCGCGCTTAGTCAGCTAAACCGCAGCCTAGAGTCCCGCGCCAACAAGCGCCCGATGCTAAGCGACCTGCGTGAATCAGGCGCCATCGAGCAAGACGCCGATATGATACTTTTTGTGTACCGCGACGAGGTTTACCGCGAACAGGAGGAGAAGGAAGCCGAGAAAAAGGCGCACGCCGATGGCAAGGAGTACGTGCGTAAATTCGTCCCCAATAAGATCGAAGAGGACGCCGAAATCATCGTGGGCAAGAACCGAAACGGCCCGGTCGGCACGGTGGAGGTAATATTTCAGAAGGAATTTACGCGCTTTGTAGATAAGAGCTTTGGCGCCGCGCACGTGGCGGAGTTTAACCCAAACGCCTAAAATGCGCACTTTAAGCTCAAATTTTGCAAAAGCCGCAACGTAAATCTATCTTTGAAAACGCGCGCGAGGTTTATGTGTTTTGCCTTACGTGCGCACTCGTTTTTGCGCTAAATTTGGGCTTTAGCTACTATAAATTTCGAGAATTTAAAGCCCAAGACGGCGTTATCCTACAAGCTAAAATTTTACAAAACTACGAAAAAACTAACGCAAAAGGCAAAATTTACCGCGTTTTGAAGCTAAAAACGCGCGATTTTAGCTTTTATACGACGACGCGAGCGGACTTTGACGCTGGAGCGAACGAGCAAATTTTAATCGGCGCCGAAAACAAAAACGTCAAATTTAAAGAGTACCTAAGCGGCTCTTTTTTTATGCCTAGCTACGGCGTAGCCGAACTTAGGTACGCCGCGAGCGAGGAGCGGATTTACGACAAAATTTTTGAGTTTATCGCCGTGCAGCACGAAAGCGAAAAAATGACCGAGCTTTTTACCGCACTTTTTCTTGCCACACCCGTGGGCAAAGAGCTTAGGCAGGACGTAAATTTTTACGGCGTAGCGCACCTCATTGCGATTTCGGGTTATCATTTGGGACTGATTTTTGGGGCGTTATATTTTATTTTGCGCCCGATTTACCGCTATTTTCAGGCGCGCTATTTTCCGTATCGAAACGCCAAATTTGACCTCTCGGCCGCGATCTTTGTGGTTTTATTTTGTTATCTTGCCTTGATCGGTTTCGTGCCGTCCTTTTTGCGGGCGTTTTTGATGAGCTTGCTAGCTCTGTTTTTACTCGCTAGAAACGTGCGCGTCGTTAGCTTTGAGCTGCTTTTCGTCGTGATTTGCGCCGCCGTATCGCTGATGCCCAGCCTGCTTTTTAGCGTAGGATTTTATTTTTCGTGTATGGGCTTGTTTTATATATATCTCTATTTGCGGCACTTCGGCGAGCGATTTTCAAATTTAAGCAACGCTATCTTGCTAAATTTTTGGGTATTTTCGGCGATGATTTTGCCCGTGGTTTACTTTTTCCCGCTCGTTAGCGTCCAGCAGCTAGCCGTCTTGCCGCTCACGCCGATTTTTAGCTTATTTTATCCGATTAGCGCGCTTTTGCACGCGTTTGGCGCAGGCGGCGCGCTTGATGAATACCTGCTAGAATTTCTCTCATGGCGCGCAAAGGGGGTAAATTTGAGCGTGCCGTTTTGGCTGTTTTTACTCTATAATGCGCTAAGTTTAGCAAGCGTCAAAAGCAAAATTTTAGCCACCGTTATCGTGCCCTTAAATTTACTCTGCTTTGCCGCGCTTTTTTAAGCTTCTTTGTCGCTCTCGCCCGCTTTTTCCAGATACGCGCACAGCTTTACGCCGTAAAGAAAGATGATCCACGACACGTAAATCCACACGAAAAATAGCAGCACCACCGAAAACGAACCGTAGATGCTAAGATAGGTTTTGTTGTTTGCGGCGTAAAAGACGAATATGCTTTTGCCAAGATACCAGATGAGCGAGGCGACGAATGAGCTAAAAAGCGCGTTTTTTAGGGCTATTTGGCGGTTTATCGAGATGAGGTACGTCACGCAAAATATCGCCCAAATGATGAGGTACGGAAAAATGCTTAGAAAATTTATCCACTTCGTGTAGGTGCTGGAGTTTAGCATATCTTGAAATAAATTTGAGAGATAAAAACTAAGTCCAAGCCCCAAAGGAGCCAGCGTAATGAGCGTCCAATATGCGCTTAGCGAGTTCCAAAATTTGCGGCTTTGCGTGTGCATGATGCGGTTGATGACGTACTCGTAATCAGCAAAAAACATGATCGAAGTAAAGATGATGGCGCCAAGGCCGAGGATGCCAAGGCTCGAGCTGTTTTGCAAAAAAGTCTCGATGTAGTTTGAGATCGCGTCTTGGTTTGAGGGTAGTAGCTGGGCGAATATAAATTCCTTAATCTTGGCGTAATAGACGCTAAAACTTGGCATCTGCGTAAAGAGCGAAAGCGAGATGAGCAGCACGGGGATGATGGAGAGCATCGTGTGAAAGCTTAGGCTTGATGCGTAGTGCAGCAGCTGCTTGTCCTTGATCTTTAGCATCGCCGTGAGCCAAATTTTAAGCGTCTGTTTTATCTTTTCAAATTTTTGCGGGGTCATTTTGGGATCCTTAAATTTATGTATTTTACAACGATAAATTTAAATTTAAGCTGGGCGTTCGGAGTCTTTGGCTTTTAATCTTTTGTTTAAACTTTTATTGATTAAGTTTTCTATAAAATTTATATCTCTTTGCGTATACAAAAGATTTACGCCAAATTTATTCTTGTTGTGTTTACTTTTTAATGTTAGCGTTTTTGTGTTACGCTTTTCTTTGGCGATGCATAAAATTTCGTCAAATTTGATTTCAATGCTGTAGTTTAAAGATAAAAAGTTCCATTCTTTCGAGACTCTATCCTTATTTACCTTAATGCCTTTTTCGGCAAATACCAAAAAAGAAAAGAGGACTAAGCCGATTGCAAAAATAATAACGCAAGTTAACTCTAGTTGATTGCGTTGCAAATAACCATTTATACATTTGGATTCGCTTCGTAAACTTGGGTCTAATATAATTACTTTCTTGTTAATTTGAATATTTGAGTCATCTTTGTAAAAACATTCTACTTTTCCTACACCTTTATAGCGCTCAACATTTGGTTCGTCGGATAAAATATTAATGCCAAAACT
This sequence comes from uncultured Campylobacter sp., assembly GCF_963526985.1. Lineage (NCBI taxonomy): Bacteria > Pseudomonadati > Campylobacterota > Epsilonproteobacteria > Campylobacterales > Campylobacteraceae > Campylobacter > uncultured Campylobacter sp. Next base: position 111,701 of record NZ_CAURPW010000003.1, on the reverse strand, counting down.
TAGTATTATGGCAAACAACATAAATTTTAAAAACAGATCCGGACGTATCAGTAGCGCCCCTTGATCGACAATTTTATAAGATAATTTTCGGTTTATAAAGCCGCCTCTAAAAATGGATACAATTAAAAGGGCGGCTAGAAAAGAGAAAAAAGCGGTTATCGAAAGATTGGCTATAATTTTTGCCAAATCTACAGCCCCATCTTAAACGGATTTAAGATATTGTTCGGATCAAACGCCTTTTTGATACTTCTAAAAAGCTCCATTTCAGCAGGCGTAAAGGCAAGCGGCATAAACTCGGCCTTGCTGATACCGATGCCGTGCTCGCCACTAAGCGTGCCGCCAAGCTCCACCGCGATCTTAAAAATTTCCTCGATCGCCTTGTGTCCGCTCTCTACCTGCGCCGGGTCGGTTTTATCAACGACCATGACGTTAGTGTGCACGTTGCCATCCCCAGTGTGGCCGAAGCACGGCACCTGCACGCCGTATTTTTTAGCGACGCCGCCGATACGCTCTAGCAGCTCTGGCAGCTTTGAGCGCGGCACGGTGATGTCCTCGTTTAGTTTTAAATTTCCGTAGATATTTATCGCCTGCGAGCAGTTGCGGCGAGCAAACCAGATGTCGTTTCGCTCGCTCTCGTCTCTAGCGCGTCTAAATTCGCTAGCGCCGTTTTCTCTAAACACTCGCTCTATCGTAGCAAGATCCTGCTCTAGCCCGTCTAAAACGTCGCCGTCCACGTCGGTGATGAGCAAAGCGCCCGCATCTTGTGGTAGGCCTTTGTTAAATTTAGTCTCGACCGCGCGTATGCAAAGCGCGTCTAAAAACTCCATAGCTACGGGCGTCACGCCTGCTGTCATCGTCTTATAAACGGCGTTCATCGCGGCGTTTACGCTAGGGAAAATTCCCATCGCCGTTTTTCTAAATTTAGGTTTTGCGATGAGTTTTAGCGTGATCTCGGTTATTACCGCTAGCGTGCCTTCGCTGGCGATTAAAATGCCTGCGATATTGTATCCCGCGACGTCTTTTATCGTGCGTTTGCCCGCTCTTATGACCTCGCCGCTAGGTAGCACGGCTCGCAGCGCCATGACGTAGTCTTTGGTGATGCCGTATTTTGCCGCGCGCATGCCGCCTGCGTTTTCGCTGACGTTACCGCCTAGCGTCGAGTAGTCCTGGCTGGCGGGGTCTGGCGGGTAGAAAAGGCCTAGCTTCTCGGCTTCGCGCTGCAAATTTATATTTATACAGCCCGGTTGCACGACGGCGACCATGTTTTGCATGTCGATTTCTAAGATTTTATTCATGTGCTTTTCAAAAGCAAGCACCACGCCGCCCTCGTGCGCTAGCGCCCCTCCCGTAAAGCCGCTACCCGCACCCCTAGGCACGATTATTATTTTATTTTCGTTGCAGTATTTTAAAATCTCGCTAACGTCTTTTTCGTGGCGCGGGAAAAGAACGCCGTCCGGTAAATGGCGCTTTTTCGTCGCGTCGTAGCAGTAGGCGATCCTGTGCGCGTCGTCGAAGTAGGCGTTGTCCGCGCCTAGTAAATTTACGAAAAATTTAGTGTGTTTATCAAGCATCATTTTTCTTTCAAAAGCGCCTTATAGTGGCGGTCAAAGTCGCTGATTTGCTCCGAGCCCCATTTCCAAAACACCGTATCGATGTCCTTGACGCGAGTGTAAAAAGGCAGCTGGTAGTATTTGACCGCGCCGCTTTGGAAGCGTTTTAGCGGCTCGAAACTCTGGCAGTCGGCAAAAAGCGCTTCGTTATTCATAGCGATAAATATTAGCCCAGCAGCGCTTTGGTTGCACATTTTACGAAAGTCGTCGCGGCTAGGGTTTGGCTTATACTCGTAGCTTAGGTACGAACCCACGATATCTGGGTGGATAAAGGTAATATCTTTAAACGCATTCGTTACTTCGGCGTAAATTTCTTTGTTTGGCACGACGATGAGCGAGCGGTCGTAGAGGTAGTTTAGGATTAGCTCGTCGCCGCTTTTAGGTAAAATTCCCGGCAGAGGCAGGGCTTTTTGCGCTAGCGCGTCAAATACCTCAAACCTGACCTTGGCAAAGCCGCCGCTTTTTTGCGTGACTACGGCGCGAGCGATGATTGAGCTTTGAGAGCCTTCAAATTTATGCATCACGACGCCGCTACTGCCTACGACGATATCTGAGCCGTCTATGATCGTGCCTACGCCCTCATCCACGCTTATTAGCGGGGTTTTATACTCCCTCATCGAAAACTCGGCCGCAAAGCCAAGGCAAGCCGCCGCTAAAAGTAAAAGAAATTTTTTCAAAACCTATCTCCTAAAAATGTAGAATTTCGCCGCTCATTATAGCTTAAAGCGCCTTAGTTTTGCAAAATGTAAGTAATTTTCGAGTAAAATACGGCTTTTAAATCAAGGGAATTTATGAGGAAATTTTCATTAGCTTTACTGCTGACGGTAAATTTATTCGCCGTAGAGCCTGCTCAACCTACCGTTCAGGAGCTTAGCTGGCCTAACGGAGATACGTTTTTAACGTTTTTAGAAAAAAACTCCATCCCGCTTTCTCTTTATTATGATATGGATTCAGACGATAAGGAGTTTGTAAGCGAGATAAAAGCGGGCGTCTCGTATCAAATTTTAAGAGACGAAAAAGGCGGGATAAGCCAGGTGCTAATCCCCGTAAACGAGGAACTTCAAGCGCAAATTTATAAAGATAACGACGGAAAGTATAATTTTCAGCTTTCCTCGATCTCGTATCAGACGCATAGACGCGTGCTTAGTATGCCTATTACGGTTTCGCCTTCGCAAGATATCCAAGACGCTACGGGCAGCGCGGCTTTGGCGCACGGATTTTATCTGGCTATGAAGAGCGAAGTGCCGGAAAGCGAGTTTAAAAAGCTAAAAAAAGGCGACAGGCTCGCGATGGAATACACGCAAAAAACTAGGCTCGGACGAACGTTTGGCGTACCTGAAATACACTGGGCGTCGATACAAATCGGCGATAAAAAATACGTCACGTATAAATTCGAAAACAAATACTACGACAAAAGCGGTAAGAAAAACGATAAATTTTTGCTAACCAGACCGATAGCAAACGCCCGCATCACTTCGCCTTTTACACCAAAGCGCTATCATCCGATACTAAAGCGTTATAAAGCGCATCTAGGCGTGGATTACGGCGCTCCTAAAGGCACTCCTATAAAGGCTGCCGGCGACGGAACGGTTAAATTCGTCGGAACCAAAAGCGGCTACGGCAAGGTCGTCATCGTCGGGCACGTCGGCGGCTACGAGACGCTATACGCGCATTCTAGCGGCTTTGCTAAGGGCATACAAAGCGGCGTAAAAGTAAAGCAGGGGCAACTCATCGCTTACGTAGGCAGTACCGGCATGAGTACGGGCTCGCACCTGCACTTTGGCGTCTATAAAAACGGCAATGCGATAAATCCCGAAAATGAGATAAAGGTGGCTAAAAATATCTTTGCCCAGACGGAAAACGCTAAATTTCAAAAATACATAAAGCAGTTTGAAACAAAGATCAAAGATGCCGCTACTAATGACGAAATCCCGGAAAAAGAGGAAAAATTCGGCGCCGTATCGGAGCTGGGCGAGGTTAAATTTACGCCAAAAGCCGACGAAAACCTAACGGCGACAGACGAAAAATCGACAAGCGTTGATAGGGATGCGAATCTAACCGCAAAGACCGAAGCCAACGAGACGAAGCCGGACGAAAATTTAACAAATGAGTTAAAAATCGGCGTAGAAGAAAATAACGCGACGAAAGCGGAGCTAAATTTGACCGTAAAAGCCGACGTAAATTTAACAAGCGAAGTTAAATCCCAAGATGAAAAGGACGTTAATCTAACCAAAACCGGCCCGGCCGATACGAATTTGACGGTAAAATCCGAGCAAAATTTAACCGGTAAAACGGACGTAAACGTAAGCCAAGCCGTAAATTTAGCAGCGACTAAAGAGGCGAAAACGGAGTCTGGCTCGGCTGCCCAAAAAGAAAAAAATAAAAAGACGGACTCTAAAAAATCCAGCAAAAACGCAAAAGATAAAGAAAAATCAAAATCAAACGACAAGAAAAAAGAGAAGTCAAAAAGCGAGTCCAAAAAGAAAAAGGACGTAAACGCTAGCAAAGATAAGTCCAAAAAACAAAAACAGACCGCCGATAAAAAGGCCAAATCAAAAGATAAAACCGCCGGGTCAAGCGACAAAAAGAGTAAATGATGGAAGAAAACGAGCAATTAAACGAAGCCAAAGAGCTGCTAGACTCGCACCTAAACGAGACGATCGACGAGGAGCTAAGCGCGGCTGACCTAGCCCACCACCTAAAAACGCTAAAAAAGCACGACGAGGAGCTTTTTGCCGAGTATCTAGAAAAGCTAGATCCCGAGATGCTGGGCGACGTAGCCATCGAGATGCCCGATCACATGCTAAAAGACGTGATCGAGCAACTACCCGCAGAAAAGATCGTAGAAGCGCTAGAAGAGCTAGAAAGCGACGACGCGACCGATTTGCTTCAATACATCGAAGACATCGATGAAAACAAGGCCAGAGAGCTTTTTAACGAGCTAGATAGAGAAAATCAAAACGAAATTTTAAGGCTTAGAAGCTACGAAGAAGATAGAGCCGGCGCGCACATGCAAACTGAGCTTTTCTCTGCGCATTTAGAGGAAAAGCTAGGAAACGCCGTAGCTAGGCTTAGGCGCGAGAAGCAAGAGGGCAAGCTAGAAAACGTCTCGCAGCTTTTTATCGTCGATAAAGAGGGTGTTTTGGAGTATGCAATCCCGCTTGAAGACCTGATACTTTTTGATTTTTCAAAGACCTTAATGCAAAACATAGAAGAAGCGCAAGCAGATGGCTACAAGCCCCACGTCGCAAACGATATGGACCTCATGCAAGACGTAGCCGTCATGGTGCAAGACTACGACCTAAACGTCATCGCAGTAACTAGCAGCACCGGCATACTGCTAGGCCGAATAACCGCCGACGATATCCACGACTACATCCAAGAAAGCGCCACGGAGCAAATTTATAACCTAGCCGGCGTCGATGACGAGGCCGAGGAGGAGGACACGAGCCTAGTAAAGGCTACCCGCGCGCGCGCCGTTTGGCTGCTGGTAAATTTATTTACCGCGCTTATTAGCTCCAGCATCATCGGACTTTTTGACGATACGATCGCTAGTTACGTGGCTCTTGCCGTGCTGATGCCTATCGTGGCATCCATGGGCGGAAACACCGGCACGCAGGCGCTTACCGTAACCGTGCGCCGACTGACCTTGGGAGAAATCGAGTTTAAAAACGCCGCCGTCGCGCTAAAACGCGAGGTAGGCATCGCGCTCATAAACGGGCTAACCTTTGCTTGCTTGATGGGAGTCATCGCTTCGATTTGGTTTAGTCGCCCGATGCTAGGCGTGGTTATCGGCGCTTCGATGCTTATAAATTTATTTTTTGCCGGATTTTTCGGTACTTTGATACCGCTAAGCTTAAAGAAATTTAACATCGATCCCGCCGTCGGCTCTGCCGTGCTGCTTACCACTGTTACCGATACGGTAGGATTTTTTAGCTTTTTAGGACTGGCAAAATGGATACTGCTGTAAAAAATATCAAGATAGAAAATTTAACCTCTCCGCGCTACGTAAAGCCGTATCAAATTTCGTTTGATCTGTGCGGAAGGCCCGTTAGATGGGAGTGCGTAAAGGCTCACGACAGCGTCTCGGCCCTACTTTATCACGAGGATAAAGACGCGTTTTTGCTGGTTAAGCAGTTTCGCCCCGCCGTTTGGTTTAATATCCAAAGCGCAAAAACGGGGCCGCTAAATTTAACGCAAGAGGGCGAGGAAGGCTATACCTACGAGCTTTGCGCGGGGCTAATGGATAAAGGTAAAAGCGAGGAGCAGACCGTCATCGAGGAGATCGCCGAGGAGACGGGCTTTGCGGCTAGTAAGGTAGAGCGCATAACCTCCACGCGCGGCGCGCTAGGTTTTGGCGGGGCGAGGCAGACGATGTTTTTTGCCGCGATAAACGATGATATGAAAATCGGCGAGGGCGGCGGTATAGACGGCGAAAATATCGAGCTAGCCTACGTGCCGGTTAAAGATGCGCGCAAATTTATGTTTGACGAGAGTAAAAGCAAGGCTGCGGGATTACTTTTTGCTTTTATGTGGTTTTTTGATAAATTTAACCGCTAGAGCGTTAAATTTACCGGGCTTAGTTTGCTTGGGATGATTAAATTTAAGGAGAATAAATGCTAAGAAAAATAGCTTTAACCATGTTTTTAGCGGTGTGGGCTTTTGGGCTGGGCTCATTTGAGGAGGCTGCGGCCGAGCTAGCGCAAAACGAGTTTGATAAGGCTTTAGAGTTGTTTGAGAAGTCCTGCGAGGAGAAAAACGCCGCTGGCTGCTATGCCGCAGGCTTTATAAACGACAATAACTTTGTCAAAGATTCAAATACTACCAAAAGCTTTGCGCAGTTTTCTAAAGCCTGCGAAATGGGCGATATGGACGGATGCAAATCCCTAGGCGAAATCTATGAAAACGGCCGCGGCGGTCAAGAGATAGATGATAAAAAGTCTATGCAGCTTTACCAAAAAGCCTGCAGCGGCGGAGTAGGCGCGGCTTGTTGGAAATTAGCCGGTTATTACGACGAGGGCAGAGGTGTAGAGCAAAATTTAGCAGAGGCGTTTAAATTTTATCAGGCGGCTTGCGGCTACGAGGATGCCGACGGTTGCTTCGCGCAGGCTGATATGTACGAAAAAGGCGACGGCGCAAAAAAAGACGTCGCAAAAGCGTACGAACTTTACGGTTTAGCCTGCGATTACGGCTCTATAGGCGCTTGCGCCGAGTTTAGACGACTCTATAAAGACAAAAAATAAGGATCCGCGATGTTTAAGAAAATTTATTTGACTCTACTTTTAGTTGCTCTAGCATCGGCGCAGACGGACTTTGAGATCGCTACGAAAAAATACCTGCAAGACGTAAATAGCGAAAAAGCGGCGTCGCTTTACGAAAAATCGTGCAAGAGCGATAAAAACGCCGTAAGCTGCTATATGGCGGCATCTATAAAATCGCTTGCTATTTACGATCAAGATAGCGCAGATGTGCAGCCGGAGATACTTTCGCAGGCCCTTGCGCTATATAAAAATGCCTGCGAGCTAGGCTACGCGCGAGGTTGCGAGGCGGCAGGCGATCTTTACGACGCGCCGACTTTAAAAGATGAAACCGGCGCAGATGAAACAGGCGGCGAGAAGTCGGCTGAATTTTACGAAAAAGCCTGCGAGACAAAAAACGCAGACGCTTGCTTAAGAATAGCTAAAAAGTACGACGATGTCGCTAAATTTACCGATGCGTTAAAATACTATAAGCTTGCTTGCGAGGCTGGAGAGGGCGAGGGCTGCTATAATGCGGCTGATATCTACGAATCAGGCGACGCAACGCCTAAAAACGATGCTCAAGCTGCTAAATTTTACGACCTAGCTTGCCAAAACGGCTTTAATCGAGGTTGCGTTAAATTTAAAAAACTTAGCAAATAGGAGGGCGGATTGAAAAAGATTGTTTTAACGGCGATTTTAGTCGCAGTGACTTTTGGCGGGAATTTTGAGGAGGCTGCCAAAGCGCATATAAAAGCGTACGATACCCAGCGCAGTATGGATTTGTTTGAAAAGTCGTGCAGTAGCGATAAAAACGGCGCAGGCTGCTATTTGGCGGCGTTTTTGGGCGAACAAAACGGCAAATTTAGCGACGAGGACGGCGGCAAAAAAGCGTTTGCCTTATATGAAAAAGCTTGCAAGCTCGGCGATATGGACGGATGCGCGGCCGTAGCGGGGGCTTACGACGGTAACGCGCTATGGGGCGTAGTCGAGTCGGATTACGAAAAGGCTGCAGGACTTTACGAAAAAGCCTGCGAGGGCGGAGTCGGCGAGGCGTGCGTGAGAGCGGCCGCGCACGGTAACGGCGAATATGGCGGCACAAAAGACCCGCAAAAAGCCCGCAAATACTACAGGCTAGCTTGCGACTACAAAGACGCACAGGGTTGTTACGCTCTAGCTCGCGGACATGAAAAGGGGGATCAAGGCATAAAAGACGATAAAAAGGCGATGGAGCTTTACGGCCTTTCTTGCGACTATGGATACGATATGGGCTGCGCGAAATTTAGGGAACTTGTTAAAAAATCAAAGTAAATTTTAGCCTCGCTCGGTTTTGTCTAATCAGCCCGCGAGCGAGGCTGGATTTGCCGCATCATATTTGGCTACCAGCGGATGCTACTTTAAATTTTACCGACTTTACTTTGCGAGCGGTTATTTTATAGATTTTATTTAAATTTTATCAGCTTAAACTGCTTGCTTACATTATCCAAATTTATCCCTTTTTTGTGCAGAAAATACTCTTTTAGCTCCTTGTAATCGTCGTTTGTTGGGATCAAAATATTTATTATCGTGCCGTCTTTTTCTGAAAAAAATAGCAAGCATATTATAAACCGCGCAGGATTTTAGCCCGCCCAATCTAAAATGAAAAATAGTCTGCGGGATAAGCGAGGTAAAAAATAAGAAGATAAAAAACGCAAAAATCTCAAAAATATTCACACCCATCACGTCGCAATAGTTTTTAAGCGCCAAAAGCACGAAAACTAGGCCGATGAAAACGATGTTTTTATTGGCCTCGATCTGATACAAATCATCCGTGATATCAAATGTTTTTCTTAAGTCCGCGATCTGGGCAAGCTTAATTTCTTTTATGGTTTTATCTCCGATTTGCTGTTTTACGGCGCCGTTTTCAAAGCTGAAATGACCGTTTTTAGGTGCATTTAACGCTTCTTTAAACGTAGGCTTTAAAACTATGATAGTAATAATGGAGCTAAATAAAATCCTATCCAAACTCATCAAAGAAAAAAATCAAAGAGACCAAGATAATGGTGGCAACGAGCGCGAGGGTTAAGACGGCTGAAAATAGGCTAAAATTTTGTTTATAATCCTTGATGATTATCGGCTCTTTGTCGTAATCCCTCGCAAATTTGCCCGAGCCGGGATTTGTCAAATTTGGATTGTAAGGATTGTGGTTTAAATTTTGCGTCTGATTGTCTGCTGTGTTCAAATTTACTCCTTTTTTGCATCCTTGGTTTTCTGGCCTAAATTTTAAATAATCTCTCATAAGCTTTATCAAGCTCACGCTTTGCTTTAGCCACTCTACTGCTCACATCGTTACTCATTGTTAGTCCTTTTTATTAAAAATAAACTTTATCTATCTCATCGATATTTACGCCGTGTTTGGATAAAAAGTATCCTTTTACTTCCCTATACGTATCTTTATCAACTATCGTGATCGTAAAGTAATTACCGTGCGGCACGCCCCAAAAGCTACCGGGTTTATTGTGCGGCTCGTCTATACAAATAACCAAAAAAGATGAAAATTTTGCATTCTTGCCGCCTAGGATGAGGCAGAAGAAAAATTTAGTGAGGAAAATCCCTAAAAGATTAAATACCGCAAAGCAAAGAGCAAGGCGCGTAACATACGAAGATAACGTAAAGATGTAGATGAGGTAAAAAGCCATAGGCGCTATAGCAAACCAAAATAGCCAGTTCCTGGGCTTTTTGCTAATCGTAAAAAACGGCTTATAAATAAATTTCCTTAAGTCGTCGCGTTTTGATACGAAAACTCTTTTGCCTTTTTCGTAAAATTCTATACTGCTATTTTTTATCTTTAAAACAGGTTGCTCCTTTTTATATCTATAAAATTCGCCTAATGCAAAAAATAGTATCATTAAAAGCATATATATACATCCCGTAACAATCCCTATGTCGTCAGTGTAATTATTGTTGTCGCATACGAATAAAGTAACAATAGCTCCGATTATAAACGGAGAAATCGATATTAAAACCTGATACGCTTCCTCGTAGTTTTTGAGAATTATCGGCTCTTTGTCATAATCCCTCGCAAATTTATTTGAGCCGGGATTTGTAAAATTTGGATTGTGGGGATTGTAGTTTAAATTTTGCGTTTGATTATCTGCTGCGTTCAAATTTTGTTCCTTTAAATCATTGCTTCTTTAGCGTTTTGTCAATCGTTTTAGCGTGTAAAACCTAAAAATTATCGCTTTTTGTTGGTCGCAGGGCTTGCTGGCAATTCATCGCCGCTTTGCCCGCTCAAATCTATCCTCAAAGCGGGATAAATTTAGCTTAGAGACCTAAATTCAGCGTTAGATTTAGCGTTTATGGACCGTTTAAATTCGCTACCCGCAACGCCTTAAATTTAAAGCTTTGATTTTAATACCGAGCCGCGTCGCCGACTTTAACCGCAAAGGCTCAAATTTGCTGCCCGGTAAATCATAAATTTGACCGCCGAGCCAAGCGTCAAATTTAGCCGAGCAGCAGTCCAAATTTGCCGTGCCCAGCAAGCGGGCTCCGGCTTAAATTTACCGCGCTTGCCGAATTTATTTTACTCAAATTCGGCGTCAAATTTACCGCCGCGCTTAGCTCAAATTTACCTAAAACAGCCCCTTGAGAAGCCCTTTTATCGCATCTTTTTTAGCGTCTTTTTTCGCATCGCCCGTGGTGCCGTTTTCGTCGTCCTTGCCGAATTTCTTATCCAAAAATCTATCCAGCTCTTTGATCGCCTTGCCCTTTAGGTAGTCCGAGCCGATCGTGTATTTTGGGTTATCGCTAGTGCCCGTGATCGTGATGTCGATGTCGGTTTTTTCGTAGTTCATTTTTATCGGCACGTTTACGGCTTTGGTTGCCATGTCGTATTTGCCACCGGTTACCGAGACGCGGCTTCTAGTCGCGTTCATATCGGCGTTAAAGTCGATTAGGTTTTTGTTTATCGTGCCTTTTATTTTGCTGTTTTTATAAATTTCGCTCGTGATGTCGCGTCCGGTGAACGTCCTTACCTGCTCGGTAAAATCGGTCTTTGCAAGCTTGCCGTCATTTACGGTGACGTCAAATTTACCTTTTTGCGAGACGAGGTTGTAGTCCATCGTCATGTCGCCGGTGCCGTCGTAGACGTGCGAGAGGCCCAAAAAGTCCGTGAGGCCTTTGGCGGTGAAGCTTTTTAAATTTGCGTTTAGGATATCGTCTTTTAAGACTGCTTTAAGATCGCCGTTAAAGAGCCGCGAATTTACGTTCGCGCTTAGCTTTTCGCCCGTTTTCGTCGCGTCGCCGATAACTAGCAAAGGCCCGTAAAGCGGCCTTCCGACCAAAAACTCGATCTCTTTTAACTCTTTTATGCTAAGCTCAAAGTCCGCCTTCGCCGAGCCGCTTTCAAGCTCGTAGTCGCCTTTTAGATTTTTTAGCGCGATTAGGTTTTTGTTCGCGTTTGAGACGAGGTTTGCTACCGCGTCAAATTTAGCCTTGCCGCCGTTTATAGCGACGTCTGCGTTAGCGTCAAATTTTGTGCCGCTTGGGAAGCGTTTATCTAGCTCCTTTGCTACGACGGCGCTGTTTACGATACCGTTTTTGACGTTAAATTTAGCCGTACCGCTGAGATTTTTGGGATCCAGTCCATTTAGATTTACGGATCCGTCGATCACGGCGTCGGCGTAGTTTGGCAGCGCGGCCAGCGTAAATGCGTCTTTGAGCGAAAGCGCGCTTAAATTTGCCGTGAGTTTTTCGTTTTTTAGGATCGCATCGATCTTGCCGCCTAGCGCGTTTGCGTTTAGATCTAGCTCGCTAAGCGCGCCCTTTGCGAGTTTTGCCGCGCCTTTGACGTCTACTTTGCCAGATAGTTTTTTGCCGATTAGCTCTTCAAATTTGCCCAGATCATCGATGCCCGCGTCAAATTTGACGTCCGCATTTTTGTCGTCCAGTCCGTAAACGCCGCTTAGACTCTTTAGTTTTAGAAGTTCGGAGTTTAGCGAGGCGTTAAATTTGGCTTTCGAGCTTGCCACGTCGGCGTTTGCATTTAGTTCAAAGGCTAGAGGTTTGCTTAAATTTATCTCCTTTGCGATCTGTTTTAGCTCGGCCGGATTTAGCCGCGCGTTTTTTGTGGCTAGCTTAACAGAGCCCGAGATATTTTGCGTGTTGTGCACGTCGTTTAGCACCGCTTCGCCGCTGATTGTTCCGCCGACAAATGGCGGGAAAGCGGCGATTTTAACTAGTTCGTCAAGCTTTAGCGAGCTGATTTTGGCTATGAGTTTGCCGCCGTTTAGCACCGCATCGACGTTACCGCCAAATCCCTCGATCTTGACGTCGAAGTTTTTTAGCTCGCCGGCGGTGGCGATGACGTTGCCGTTTGCTTTAAACGCGCCGCTAAGCTTTTGCCCCACGACAGGCTCAAATTTGGCTAGATCGTCCACGATGAGCTTGACGTCGCTGCTTAGGGTGTTTGAGTTTGGATCGTAGATCGTCTTGTCGCTGCCGATCGTCGCTAGCGGCGTGATCACCGCGCTTTTGGCGCTAATTATGCCGTCTTTAACGTCGGCTACGATTTTGCCGTTTGCGGCGAAATTTGACGGCAGAGTGACGTTAAAATCCTTTTCGATGAGCGCGTTATCGGTTTTGACGTCCAAGATATCGATATTTGCGGTGCCGTTTGGCTTGCCGCCGCTTTCTACTATATTTGCTACGGCGGAGATTTTACCGTGCGCGTAGATAGGCCGGCCGGCTAGCGCTAGAGCTTTTTCGACCTGTAAATTTTTAGCGTCGAGCTTTAAAGAAAGCGGCTTGTAGTCCTTTAAATTTGCGTCGAAGCTGACGTTTGAGCCTAGCATTTGGCCTACTCCGCTAGCGGTAAAATCGCTAAATTTGCCCTTTGCGATGCCCGAGATTTTCATAGCTTCGTTTAGTTTGACGCCCAGGCTTTTTAGATCGCTAACTGCGACGTCGTATTTTAGGTCGAGGCTTTGAGAGAAAATCGAAAGCCCGCCGTTTATGTTCGCTGCGATCTCGCCGTTTACGTTAGCTACGATATCTACGCTCGTCGGACGGATCTGAAATTTGTCAAATTTGACGTCAAATCCGCTTTTTTCTTTAATCAAATTTTGGGCATACGGCTTAACCAAACCGTTGCCAAAATCCGTAAAGGCCGCAACGTAAGCCGCGATAAGCAAAGCAAAAACCAGTCCGAGCAGAGCGCCTAAAATTTTCATCGTCTATCCTTTTAGATTTAGTTTAATTTTATTATGAAACTTGAGCCGATTATACTAAGACTTGTTAAGAATTTTAGCTAAATTATTGACAAATTCTAAAAATTTGACTATAATTTCATCACTCAAAACAAAAGAGTGCTAAAAAAGTAAAATCAAACCATAAAGGATGAATCATGAATTTTCAACCGTTAGGCAAACGAGTCTTAGTCGAGCGTCTCGAGGACGTCAAAACGACCGCTTCGGGCATCATTATACCCGATAATGCAAAAGAAAAACCTTTAAGCGGTAAGGTTTTGGCGGTATCAAGCGAGGTAGAAGGCGTGAGCGTGGGTGATAGCGTGGTTTTCGCTAAATACGGGGGCACCGAGGTCGTGCTTGATGGTAAAACATATTTGGTTCTAAAAATCGAAGATGTTTTAGGCGTTTTAAAATAATCTAAATTTAAAGGAAAAAAGATGGCAAAAGAGATATTTTTTTCAGACGAGGCTAGAAATAGACTATACGAAGGCGTTAGAAAACTAAACGACGCGGTAAAAGTAACGATGGGGCCTCGCGGCAGAAACGTGCTAGTGCAAAAGAGTTTCGGCGCTCCTGCGATCACTAAAGACGGCGTGAGCGTAGCTAAAGAAGTCGAGCTAAAAGACGCTCTAGAAAACATGGGCGCAGGCCTAGTAAAAGAGGTTGCTAGCAAAACAAACGACGAGGCGGGCGACGGTACGACTACGGCTACGGTTTTGGCGCACTCTATCTTTAAAGAGGGCTTAAGAAATATCACCGCAGGCGCAAATCCGGTCGAGGTAAAACGCGGTATGGATAAAGAGGCCGCAGCTATAATCGCCGAGCTAAAAAACCTATCGCGCAAAGTAACCGATAAAAAAGAGATCGCGCAAGTAGCGACTATATCGGCAAACTCGGACTCTGCTATCGGCGGACTGATCGCTGACGCGATGGAAAAAGTCGGCAAAGACGGCGTCATCACCGTCGAGGAAGCAAAATCCATCCACGACGAGCTAAACGTGGTCGAGGGTATGCAGTTTGACCGCGGATATCTAAGCCCATACTTCATCACGAACGCCGAAAAGATGCAGGTTGAGCTAAGTAATCCGTTCATATTGCTATTTGATAAGAAGATTACAAATTTAAAAGACCTACTACCTGTTCTCGAGCAGATTCAAAAAACAGGCAAACCGCTACTAATCATCGCTGAAGATATCGAGGGCGAGGCGCTTGCGACGCTAGTAGTAAACAAGCTTCGCGGTGTGCTAAATATCTCTGCGGTTAAGGCTCCTGGCTTTGGCGATCGCAGAAAAGCGATGCTTGAGGATATTGCGATATTAACCGGCGGCGAAGTAGTGAGCGAAGAGCTAGGCAGAACGCTAGAGAGCGCGACTCTAAGCGACCTAGGACAAGCTTCAAGCGTTATCATCGACAAAGACAACACGACTATCGTAAACGGTGCAGGCGAGAAATCGGCAATCGACGCTAGAATCATCCAAATAAAAGCTCAAATCGCAGAAACAACGAGCGACTACGACAAAGAAAAACTACAAGAGCGCCTAGCTAAGCTAAGCGGCGGCGTAGCGGTTATCAAGGTCGGTGCTGCCACCGAGACCGAGATGAAAGAGAAAAAAGACCGCGTAGACGACGCTCTAAGCGCGACTAAAGCGGCCGTAGAAGAGGGCATAGTTATCGGCGGCGGCGCTGCGTTTATCAAAGCGAGCGCAAAAGTAGATCTAAAACTAAGCGGCGACGAAGCTATCGGCGCAGATATCGTAAGACGCGCTCTAACCGCTCCGCTACGCCAGATCGCTGAAAATGCGGGCTTTGACGCGGGCGTAGTAGCAAACTCCGTAAGCGTAAGCAAAGACGATAACTACGGCTTTAACGCGGCTACGGGCGAGTATGTAGATATGTTTAAAGCCGGTATCATCGATCCGGTCAAGGTCGAGCGCGTGGCTCTACAAAATGCGGTCAGCGTGGCGAGCTTGCTTCTAACCACTGAAGCTACTATAAGCGAGCTAAAAGAGGATAAACCGATGCCTGCGATGCCTGATATGAGCGGAATGGGCGGCATGGGCGGAATGATGTAATACGCCTTTATCTGCGGAGGGCTTTGGCTTTCCGCAGGTTTTCTCGTAAAGATAACTCCTAAATTTACTAAAAATTTAAACCTACTTTAAATCTTCTAATGGCCGCAAATTTGATGAGATTTTAGGCTTAAGCGTCTAAAATGTCTAAAATATACGCATAAATTCCTGCGTCTAAAAATGATTTAAAATTAATTATTATTTAACCGAAATTTGTATAAAATAGCTCCAAATCTAGCATAAAGGCGATCTTTTAAGGCGGCTAAAATTAAACGGCAACCTTAAATTCGGCGGATATTAGGCTAGGGCGGAAAGTGATTTGATGATAAAAAAAATACTAATAGTCTTTGGTACCAGACCTGAAGCCATAAAAATGGCGCCCTTGGTAAAAGAATTTAAAAAATATAGCGAATTTGACGTCAAGGTTTGCGTCACGGCTCAACACAGACAGATGTTAGATCAAGTTCTTGAGATATTTGGTATAGTTCCCGATTATGATTTAGACATTATGCAAGCGGGGCAGGATCTATACGATCTGACGTCTAGGATTTTGCTAAAGATGAGAGATGTTTTAGATGATTTTAAGCCCGACATTGTCTTTGTTCATGGAGACACTACGACTGCCGGCATAGCATCTTTGGCCGCTTTTTACAAGCAGATCAAGGTAGCTCACGTAGAGGCGGGGTTAAGAACGGGGGATATTTATTCGCCTTTTCCCGAGGAGATAAACAGACAGCTAGTCGGCATAATAGCAAGCTATCACTTTGCCCCTACAAATTTATCAAAACAAAATCTCATAAAAGAAAATAAAAGTCCAAAAAATATCGTCGTAACCGGAAATACCGTCATCGACGCGCTTTTTTTGCTGCTTGAAAGGATGCAAAAAGATAGCGGGCTAAAAGATAAAATTTTAACATCTCTAAATGCGAAATACGATACTAACCGCGGTAAAAAAATCATACTCGTAACCGGCCATAGAAGGGAAAATTTCGGCGATGGATTTATAAATATCTGCGAGGCTTTAAAGACCCTAGCGATCAAAAATCCAAACGTCGATATAGTCTATCCCGTTCATCTAAATCCAAACGTCCAAGAGCCCGTAAAGAAAATTTTGTCCGGTATAGATAACGTCCGTCTGATAGCGCCTCTAGAGTACGGCGAATTCGTTTATCTGATGAGCAAGGCGCATTTTATCATAACAGATAGCGGCGGGATACAAGAGGAAGCGCCAAGCCTTGGAAAACCCGTACTTGTAATGAGAAATACAACCGAAAGACCCGAGGCTATAGAGGCCGGCTCGGTAAAACTCGTCGGCGTAGATAAGAAAAATATAGTATCGCAGGCTCAAATTTTACTCGACGACGACGAAATTTATCAAAAGATGTCTCAGTCGCGAAGTCCATACGGCGACGGTAAAGCTAGCGTTAAGATAGTAGAATTTATAAAAAATTTAAGATCGGAGAGATGATGATAAAAAATGTTTGCGTTATGGGGCTTGGCTATATAGGACTGCCTACTGCGGCGCTTTTGGCAAATAAAGGCTACAAGGTACGCGGCGTAGACGTAGTACAAAGTACGGTAGATACGATAAATCAAGGAAAAATACATATCGTAGAACCCGAGCTTGACGTATTCGTCAAAGGCGCGGTAAATAGCGGAAATTTAAGGGCAAGCTTGGAACCTGATTTAGCCGATGTTTTTATCATAGCCGTGCCTACGCCTTTTTGCGACGGATACGTGCCCGATCTTAACTATGTAGTAAGCGCTAGCAAGTCTATAGCACCCTTTGTTAGGGACGAAAATATCGTGATTTTAGAGTCGACATCGC
Source organism: uncultured Campylobacter sp. (assembly GCF_963526985.1). Taxonomy (NCBI): domain Bacteria; kingdom Pseudomonadati; phylum Campylobacterota; class Epsilonproteobacteria; order Campylobacterales; family Campylobacteraceae; genus Campylobacter; species uncultured Campylobacter sp. The sequence goes on along the minus strand of NZ_CAURPW010000003.1, from coordinate 94,730 downwards.
CCGTGGGAACTACCGAAAAAATAGGAGAAATCCTCAAAGATAGCGGCGTGGACATCTCTAAAATTTACATCGCTCACTGCCCAGAGAGAGTATTGCCCGGTAAAATTTTAAAAGAACTCGTACAAAATGACAGAATCGTAGGCGGTTTAAATAAAGAAGCCGCAAAAAAAACGGCCGAATTTTATAAAACTTTCGTTGCGGGCGAGATTTTGCAAACCGACGCGAAAACCGCCGAGATGGCAAAGCTCACCGAAAACTCGTTTCGCGACGTAAATATCGCATTTGCAAACGAACTCAGCGTTTTGTGCGATAAATTCGGCATAAACGTCTGGGAGCTTATCTCGCTAGCAAACCGCCATCCGCGCGTAAATATCCTAAATCCCGGTTGCGGCGTGGGCGGGCACTGTATAGCCGTCGATCCGTGGTTTATCGTGCATGCGGGCGGAGATGACGCAAAGCTTATCAAAACAGCCAGAGAGGTAAATAATCACAAAACGCAGTGGGCGATCGAAAAGATAAAAAACGCCGCTTTAAAATTTGAGCTAAAAGGCGGCAAAAAGCCTAAGATAGCCTGCATGGGGCTTACGTTTAAGCCCGATATAGACGATCTTAGAGAGTCGCCTGCGGTTTTTATTACTCGCGAATTAAAAAACCAAGGATTTGAAATTTTGGCCGTCGAGCCGAATATAAAATCGCACAAGGATTTTGAGATAATAAACCACGAAAAAGCCGTAGATATCGCTGATATAGTCGTATTTTTGGTAGCGCATAAAGAATTTAAAGAACTAAAAATAGAAAAAGAAGTTTTGGATTTTTGCGGGATTTTTAGATGAGAAATATCCCTAAATTGGCAATTATCGTTCCTTGTTATAACGAAGAGCAGGTTTTAGGCGAAACCATAAAAAGATTGAGCGAGACTCTAGAAAATTTAATCGATAAAAAAAAGATTAAAAGCGATAGTTTTATTTTATACGTCGATGATGGTAGTGAGGACGGTACTTGGAATATAATAAAATCGTCTAGTGCTACAAATGTATCCACTAAAGGCATAAAACTTTCTAAAAACGAAGGCCATCAAAACGCCTTATTGGCAGGGATGGAGTATGTAGAAAAAAAGTGCGATTGTTTGATATCTATCGACGCTGATTTGCAGGATGATATCAGCATCATAGGCGATATGATAGATAAATATTTAGAAGGCAATGAAATAGTATATGGAGTTAGAAATAATAGAGATACGGATAATTTCTTTAAAAAAAATACAGCCGAATATTTTTATAAATTTATGAAGATATTTGGAGTGGAGTTAGTATACAATCATGCGGACTATAGGCTTATGGGTTCCCATGCTAATAGCTGCTTTTTAAAATTTAAGGAAAACAATTTATTTATAAGAGGGATTATTCCAAGTGTTGGATTTAAGGCAGACAAAGTATACTATAAAAGACTAGAAAGATTTGCTGGGGAGTCAAAATATCCTTTAAAAAAAATGCTAGCCTTTGCTTGGGACGGTATAACGTCATTTAGCGTAGTTCCGCTTAGATTTATAACATTTATAGGTTTCGTAATTTTTTTAGCTAGTTTGGTTATGGGGGGGGGTGTAGTTTATTCCGTGATTGCCGGCAAAACCATCCACGGATGGGCTTCTACGGTATTGCCTATATATTTTATGGGCGGCATTCAACTGATGTGCCTTGGGGTAATTGGCGAGTATATAGGGAAAATTTATAAAGAAACAAAAAGAAGACCAAGGTATTTTATAGAGGAGATTATCGATGCAAAAAGTTGATTTTGACGAATACGGTAAAAACTATGACGATATAATGCAAAATCAGCATAAAAAATTCGGCGACATAAAATACTATGCGGAGTACAAGATAAAAATACTAAGCGATATAGTAAAAAAACGAAATCAAAAGTTAAAAATACTTGAATACGGATGCGGTACGGGTAGAAATTTACCATATATAGTAGAAGCATTTCGCGAATCGTCCGTTTTTGGATTTGATATCTCAAAAGAAAGTTTAGAGGTAGCAAGGCAAAATAATAAAGAAGTAAAGATTATAGAAACAAATGAAGAGTTAGCTTCCTACAACGGATATTTCGACGTAATTTTTATAGCAGGCGTATATCACCATATAGAACCTAGCCTACGAGATTACGTGACATCTAATATATTTAAACTGGCTGCCGATAATTGCAATGTAGCGGTTTTTGAACACAATCCTTACAATCCTCTTACAAGACGCATGGTATCTACTTGCGAATTTGACAAAGATGCCGTTTTGCTATCAAAAAAAGAGTTGCAATCTATTTTTTTTAAAGCCGGATTTAAAGATAACGGTAGCGCATATACGTTATTTTTTCCTCCTATTTTAAAATCGCTCTCTTTTTTAGAGAGATTTTTAAAATGGCTTCCGCTAGGCGGTCAATATTATATTGCGGTAAAGAAATCGGTCTAATGCGTTACGATGTTTCTTTATTAAAGTATTTGCTCGTAGGCGTTATTAATACTATATTTGGATATGCGGTAATCTTTACTTTACTTTACTTTGGAGTCATTGCGGAAATAAGTAATTTTATCGGCTATTTCGTATCGATATTTATATCTTTTTATTTAAATAAGTATTTTAGCTTTAATGACGATTCAAAAAATAAAATCCAAATATTTAAATTTATAATTTCAATGGGAACATCATACATTTCGAATTTGGCTATTATGTCTTTCTCCTACCGATTTCTTAGCATAAACGCATATATTAGTCAAATTTTAGGCGGCTTTGGATATATTTTTATAGGATATTTATTATCTAAAAATTGGGTTTTTTGCTGCCAAGCTAAGGTTGCAAGATGATAAAAACGATCATGCTGACTAGAATGAATGATATGCAACAAGCAATCGAATGTCTTGATAGGAACGGTATTATCGGCATTGCATATTATGACAAATACGGTTTTGAAAATTTTGCGCGCGGGGCCGATGATAAGGGCTTATATTTTTTCGCTCAAATTATACATAAATTTTTTAATCTAAATTTAGAACAGATTATTATTTTATTTCATATTGTATTCATCGGAGTCGGTTTCATAGTCTTTTGTATAGGCTGGATGTTATTTTTAAAAACTAATCTTGCAAAAATAGTTTCGGTAGTTGCAGTGTCGATACTTTCCGGATTGGTTTATGCAATAGGCGACGTGTATATTATGTTTTATTTTATGTCGTCTTTCGTGCCGCTATTTTTATATTTGATTGATAAAAATAACAAAAAAAATATTTTTTTTATGTTGGTTATCTTGGCTTACTTTTCGGTAGTATCGCATATTATACGCTCTTACTCTTTTGTACCGACTGTTCTTTTTGTTCTGATTTATTTATTTTTTAATTTAAAATCCTCTATAAAATATTACTATATTTCATTTTTAATATTAAGTATTTTTGCCGGCTATGCTTCTTATAAGATATATGAAAATGGCATTAATAATAAACTATTAGAGCTAAACGCGAATGCAAATTTAAATACTAAGCACGTTTTTTGGCATTCGGTATATATAGGCTTCGGTTATGTGGATAACGAATATATACCGCATTATCTCGACGAGGTAGCTATGCAAAAGGTTTATTCGATAGATCCTAGTGTTAAGTATTTATCAAAAGAGTATGAAGAGGTATTAAAAAATGAAACATTTAAATTTATTAAAGAGCATAAGATGATTGCGATACAAAATTTTGGTGCTAAATTCGGCGTTATGCTATTATACTTTTTAATTTTTTCAAATATCGGCTTTTATTGTTTTTATGCGTCAAAAAATAAAAGAAATAGGGAATTTTTTCTTCCATGTTTATGCGCCTTGTGTTTCAATGCGATTTTTGGATTCTTGGTTGTTCCTTCTGTAAATTATTTATTAGGCTTCGTATCGTTTAGCGTAATTTTTGCGATATACTACATAAATAATTACATTAATGAAAAAAGGTTTTTAAGATGATGCAAGCAATAGTTAAAAAAGGTAATGTTTTAGCAGAGCAGATCCCTGCTCCGAGCGTTTCAAAGGGATGCGTTCTTATAAAAGTAGTAAATAGCTGTATATCGGCGGGCACCGAGATAAGCGGCGTATCAAATAGCGGCAAAAGCCTGATCAGAAGGGCTTTAGAGCAGCCGGAGAACGTAAAAAAAGTCATCAATATGGTGAAATCCGATGGTATAGCCAGCGTCTATGCGAAGGTAAAAGGTAAGCTTGATAGCGGAAGCCCGACCGGCTATTCGCTTAGCGGCGTCGTCATAGCGGTCGGAGAGGGCGTTTTGAATTTTGAAATCGGTGAGCGCGTCGCCGCAGCCGGCGCAGGGCTCGCAAACCACGCAGAATACGTAGACGTGCCAAAAAATTTAGTTATGAAAATGCCGCAGGATATGGACTTTGAGCGGGCTTGCACGGTGACGCTGGGCGGTATAGCGATGCAGGGTGTTAGGCGGATCGATCTAAGGCTGGGCGAGACCTGCGTAGTCGTGGGGGCTGGGATTTTGGGGCTTCTTGCGGTGCAGATGCTTAAAATTTCAGGCGTAAGGGTTGCGGTTAGCGATTTTGACGATAGGCGCTTGCAGATAGCTAAAGAATACGGCGCAGAGCTAACTATCAATCCTTCAAAGGAAAATTTGCTAGATATCGTTTCGTCTTGGAGCGGCGGATACGGCGCCGACGGCGTGCTATTTACCGCCGCTACTAGCAGTAGCGAGCCGCTATCTCAAAGTTTTCAGATGTGCAAGAAAAAGGGCAGAGTGGTGCTTGTAGGCGTTGCAGGTATGCAGATAAATAGAGAGGATATGTATAAAAAGGAGCTTGATTTTCTCATCTCTACTTCCTACGGTCCCGGTCGCTACGACAAGAGCTACGAAGAGGGGGGGCTTGATTATCCGTTTAGCTACGTCAGATGGACCGAAAATCGAAATATGAGCGAGTATCTAAGGCTGGTAAATGAAAATTTGATAAAGCTGGATAAGCTCATAGACGCAAAATACCCTATCGAGCAGGTAACGGAGGCATTTGAGTCGCTGCAAACATCGCAGAATAAGCCGCTTATGGTTTTGCTTGACTACGGCAAGGCAAATTTAACTGAGCTTGATAGCTATCTAAATCACGATAAAAAAATAATCATAAGCTCCGTGCCAGTAAACAGGGACGTGATAAATGTCGCGTTCGTAGGTGTGGGCGGATTTGCTACCGGGATGCATCTGCCTAATATCTCAAAGCTTACGGATAAATATAAAATTTACGCGATAATGAACCGAAGCGGACATAAGGCAAAGGCGGTGGCGCAGCAATACGGAGCGAGCTATGCTACTTCAAATTTAGACGATATTTTAAACGATAAAAACGTCGATCTAGTGATCATCTCCACAAGGCACGATAGCCATGCGGAGCTTACTTTAAAGGCGCTTGAAGCGGGCAAAAACGTATTTGTAGAAAAGCCGCTTGCGACAAACAAAGACGAGCTGGAAAAGATAAAGAATTTTTACGAAGAGGGAGGCGACAAGCCCCTTTTATTCGTGGGATTTAACAGGCGATTTAGCGCCTATGCGCAGGAGATAAAAAAGCACACGAGCGCTAGAATAAATCCGATGATAATCAGATATAGGATGAACGCAGGCTACATACCGATGGATCATTGGGTGCACGAAAATGGCGGCAGGATGGTGGGCGAAGCGTGCCATATAATAGATCTGATGACGGCGCTAACGGGCAGCGAGATAGAGAGCGTATTTTCGCAGGCTATCACGCCGAGTAATGAAAAATATAGCGCCGAGGATAACAAATCCATCGTCTTAAAATACAAAGACGGCTCGGTGGCAAATATCGAGTATTTCGCAAACGGTAGCAAGGAGCTAAGCAAGGAATTTATGGAGATCCACTTTGACGGCAAGAGTATTATTTTGGATGATTACAAAAGCCTTAAAGGATACGGGGTGGGGGTGAAAGAAATCTCAACGAACGTAAGCCAAAAAGGGCAGCTTGAGGAGCTTGAGGCGTTATTTGAGACTCTAAAAAAGGGCAAAAGCTGGCCGATAGAGCTTTGGGATATGGTGCAAACGACGGAGATTTCTTTTTTGATATAAAAGGCTAAATTTATGACCGGTCAAATTTATAAAAAGATAAAAAGTAAAATTAAAAATTATATTTTTATCAAGAGAAATTTTAGCGAATACGATAAATTTCAGTGGAAAAGCGCAGAAGAGATAGGGCGTATCAGGACTAAGAAGCTAAAAGATATAGTAAAAAAGGCGGTTGATTTCGTGCCTTTTTATAAAAATTTGGATTTAAAAATAGATTTTGAAAATTTTAGCTTAGATGAATTGAAAAAATTTCCGGTTATAAATAAGCAAGTAATCAGAGAAAATTTTAAAGACTTTTGCTCTATCGGATTTGACGGAAAAGCATCTCATACGTCGGGATCTACCGGGACTCCGTTTGAATTTAAAGTCCCATATGAAAGCGATGCAATAGAAAAAATAACGTCAAATAGAGCTTGGGGTATGGGCAAAGATTATACTTATAAAAGCGGTGATCCGATAATCGTTTTAAGAACGTATTCGCCAAAAGAAGGCGAGCTGCTTTATAAAATTTCGGGCGATTATTGGTATTTATCCCCGTTTCATATTAATGAGTCAAATTTGGCTTTATATTTATCCGTTATCGAAAAGTCAAAAGCCAAAATAATAAGAGGATACGCAAGCTCCATATATATTTTTACGCTACTTTTAAAGCAAAAAAACATAAAAATACCTCAAATAAAAACTATAGTAACTTCATCTGAGACTTTGCTGCCTGCGTATAGAAGCTCGATCGAGGAGTATTGGGGGTTGCCCGTTTTAGACTGGTACGGGCAAAACGAAAGAACGGTAACCGTTCAGCAGTGCTGGGCGGGTAACTATCACAATAATGATGATTACGGGATAGTCGAACTTAACGATAAAAATGAAATCATAGCCACTTCTTTAAATAACTACGTAATGCCTTTTATTAGATATAATACCGGCGATAAGGCTATACCTTTAGACGGTAAAGTGCCGATTTGCCCTTGCGGTAGGAATTTATCTATCCCTTTTAAAGGGATAGAAGGCAGAAGCGACGATATACTTATCAAGGATGATGGAACGGCGATACCTACGGCAAATTTTTCTACTGCGATGAAAAATTTTAGCGATTTAAGGCAGTTTCAGATAATCCAAGAGAAGGATAGAAGCGTGACCTTAAAAGTAGTCTTAGATAATGATTCGAGCCAATACGTAAATTTAATAGCTAGCGAAGTCTATAGGAGGCTTGGAAACATAAAGCTAAATATAGAAAAGGTGCCGCAAATCGGGCGAGATGTGAAAACAGGTAAAATAAAAGTAACGATTCAAAAAGGAGAGTTGGTATGATAAAGTTAAATTTAGACGAACAAAAAATCGCCTCTAAAATAAAAAGATTAAAGGATGCCGCCGGCAGCCATAGCCCTAGTATTTTTACGATTTGCGAGAAGCTTTCCGAGCTTAATATTAAAGTGGATGCTTGCTTTTTATCCAATCCATACGCGACGGAGCTTTTTTTAGATTACCTTAAAAAAGATTTGATCGATACGAATAAACTAAAAGACGTTTTAGAGTTTTATCCGTCGCAAAACGGCGTAATAGCCGACGTTATAAGTAAATCAATAGACGTAGACAGCAAAAATATCTTTGTAGGAAACGGCGCGATAGAGGTTATCCAAGCCGTGATGCATAATTTCGTAGAAAAAAGGGTAATCGTAAATATCCCTACGTTTTCATCTTATTACGAGTTTGCAAGAGACGATACGGAAGTGATTTATTATCAGCTAAATAAAGACGAAAATTTTAAGCTTGATATCCAAAGTTACGTTAATTTCGTTAAGTCTAAAAACCCGGATAGCGTAGTAATTATTAATCCAAACAATCCGGACGGCGGATACATAAAATATAAAGATTTAAGATTTATTTTAAATAATCTTAAAGAGGTTAAAAACATCATAATAGACGAGAGTTTTATACACTTTGCCTTTGAGGATAGCGAATATAGCTTGATTTCTGCTACCGAGCTTTTTAAAGAGTTTTCAAACGTCATCGTCATCAAAAGCCTATCTAAAGACTTCGGTATAGCCGGCATTAGGGCAGGATACGGAGTGATGGATCAATACAAGGTCGCAAAACTCCTTAAAAACGGATATTTGTGGAATTCCAGCGGACTTAGCGAATACTTTTTTAGGCTCTACAACAGAAGCGATTTTTTTAAAGAATACGAAGAAGTAAGGAAAAAATATATCGCCCATGCGCAAGAGTTTTTTGATGAGCTTTCAAAAATACCTCAAATAAAAGTCTATCCTAGCATGGCAAATTTTGCTCTTATCGAACTGCTCGACGGTAGTACTAGCTCAAATTTCGTTTCAAAAATGCTAATAAAATACGGCGTTTATACCAGGACTTGCAGCGACAAGATCGGATTAAACGGCGAATTTATTAGGATTGCGGCTAGATCGCAAAAAGAAAACGAAATCATAGTTAAGGCTATTAAGGAGATATTTAAGGACGATATTGCATAAGCCCGTACTAGCTATTTTTGATTTTTGCGATACGATATTCGACGGTCAATCCGCTACGTTTTTTTTGGATTTTTTGGAGTCCAAACTTCCGATTGCTAAGAAAATACGTGCAAAAATTATAAAGAAAACGAATAAAATACCCTCATCTGATAGCAAAAGATATAAGGAAAATTTAATGCGGGTATTTTACGGCGTCAAAAAAGAGGAGATGGATAAATACGCTGCAGAATTTTATCGTAGTATAGTCGCAAACAGACTTCATAAAAGCGTTATAGAAGCTCTTTTAGCGCATCAAAAAAGCGGTCATATTATCGTAGTCGTATCGGGCGGATTTGAGGTATATTTGAAGCATTTTGCTAAAAGTTACGGTATAGATTATTTAATAAGCACAAAGCTTGAGTTTAAAAACTGCGTCTTTACTTCCAAAATCGCAGGCGATGAATGCTTGGGAGATAAAAAGGTAGAGTTGCTAGGTAACGAGCTAAATTTAAAGGAATTTGATTTTAAAAATTCGTTCTGTTATAGCGATAGTCGTTCGGATATGCCTCTATTTTCGCTAGTCGGCAACAAAGTAGTCGTAAAAAACGCTCAAAATACCGACTGGATAGACGATGAGTTTAAGGTTTTAAAAGTAGATGGAAGTTATGTTTAAAAATTTACTTGCCTCAAAAGTCGCGAAACAAACGCTATTTTTATTTGTAGCGCAGATATTTGGCATGGTTGTAGGTTTTGTATCCAATATGCTTTTAGCCAAACAAATGGGAGCGACAAATTTTGGGATTTATTCTTTATCTCTGGCTATTATTACGTTTATATCTATATTTTTTGAGTTTGGATATTTCTCTAGCGCCTCAAAGATGCTGGCAAACAACCATGACATAAATTTAGAAAAAAAGATATTTGGCGCGTCTATAATAATAGCATGTGTTTTATCGGCTTTTTTTATCGTATTTGCGCTCATGATTTCATTTTTACTCGGAAAAATTTTTAGTGATGAAATAGGACGAATAATCAGAATTTCGTCTTTTATAAGTTGGAGTTTCGTGATTCCATTTTTTATGGAGCTAATATTAAAAGGCAGTAATCACATAGGCTATTTAGCCGGTTTTAATATATTTTCTAAAATTTTATTTGTAGCATTTTTATCCCTTTTATTTATTTTTGAGCAATTAACTCCGTTAAATGCGCTTTTGTCTTTTTCTTTGTCTTATGCGGTTGCATTTGCGATATACGCTTATATGCTACGGCCGAATTTTAGCGGTTTTTTTGAAATTCTTAGAGCTATAAATTTGGAAAATAAACGATACGGGATGCATGTATACGTAGGTAGGGTAATTGATGTTTCTACATACAATATAGACAGGCTTTTAATAGGGTATTTTATGGGCTCAAAGGACGTCGGCTTTTATGGACTGGCAAATTCTATGGCGATACCGATAAATTCGCTATCTGCTGCCATGAGTAGCACTATGTTTAAAACGCTGGCAAATAGCAACAAAATAGCTTTTGCTGTTTTAAAGGCAAATTTAGCTTGGGTATTTTTAGCGTTTATTTTGGCTAATATGCTGGGCAATTTAATTATAAATTTTTATCTAAAAGAAGAATATAGCGACGTTTCTTTATTATTGCTTTTAATGTCTATCGCGGTTTGTTTTCAGGCTCTTTACCAGCCTTACAATGCTTGGATTAGCGGGCATGGATATGGAAGAGAACTAAAAAAAATGTCTTACCGTATGGCTGGCATAAATTGTTTCGGGAATATTATTTTAATACCCATATTGGGCGCTATTGGGGCCACAATAGCAAGTATGGTAGCAACTTTTTATTATTTCTGCGCGTCCGTGGGATGCTATAAGAGCGTTACCTTATGAATAATAGATTCGATGAAATATACGATAACGCTTTGGGCGGCTGGGGATTTTCTTTTAGAAGAAGTCAAATCTATAGATTTCAAAAATATATAGATTTATTTAAAAAGAATAATATTAAGGGTAAAATTTTAGAAATAGGTTGTGGTACTGGATATTTTACGAACATGATGTCTAAATCTCTAAGAAATATAGATATAACCGCTGTCGATATATCGCAGATAGCGATAGATAAGGCTAGAAAAAGATTTCCTAACATTAATTTTGCTATGGATAGTTTGCCAAATATAAATTTCGAAGACAAAGTGTTCGAGTGCGTTACTGCCATAGAGGTTTTATATTATTTAGATGCTAAAGAGCAGATGGAGTCTATTTCTCAAATTTATAGAGCCATGAAAGAAAACGGCTTTTTCGTTGTATCGGTTAATATAGGAGGGAAGCCCTATTTTAAACTAGATGAAATTAGAAATTTAGTATCTGATAAATTTGAGATAATTTATGAAGACGGGCTATATATAAAAACATATTACAAATACATAGAATCTCCTATTTGGCTTATTTTGGAGATGTTTTCATCTTATGAAAAAATAATGATAAAAGAGGCGGACGACTCTTTTAAAAAACGCGTAAAGAGCATGTTAAATTTTACGATAAAAAATAAATTAGTATTTCATACGCTGGGTTTTTTAATCAGAAAAATTTGCATAGGTATATTATATTGTATGCCCGTATCTATCATCGATAAAATATCAAAATTTATATCAAAAAATGAACAGTCGATCTATATATGTTTGGGGCAAAAGCGTACATGAAACAAATTTTAATAACCTGCGATACCGAGGTCGGCGAACTACACGCAAATAGAGCCGATGCGTTTGAGATTTTTATAAAAGGTGAGACCTGCGGCAAGGAAGTCGGCGTAAAGCTCATAAACGATTTAGCAAACGAGTACGGCGGCGTAGCGGAGCATTTTGTAGACGTATATCCGTATGAAAGATACGGCGAGGATAAATTTAAAAGGCTGTGTCGCCAAATCGTTAAGAGCGGACACGGCGTAAATTTACATACCCATCCGTCCGGAAAATACGATAAAAATAGAAAATTTATGCGCCAATATAGCCTAGACGAGCAAATAGAAATTATAAATTTCGGTAAGCAAAAGATAAAAGAGTGGATAGGCACGGACGTTATAGCTCATAGAGCCGGAGGATACGGCGCGAACGACGACACGCTAAGAGCCCTTAGGATAAACGATATTTTTATAGATAGCTCGTTTTTTTATAAAAATATAAATTGCGCTATAAACTACGACTACGTAAATAAAACTAGCAAAAAATGCGGCGTTTTGCAGTTGCCTGTTAGCGTTTACGAAAAACAAAAGCGCTACGGCTTTTTAAAAACCAAAAGCGTTTTTCAAAAATTTGATTTTAGATACGGCTCTAGCGCGGATGAAATATTAAGAGCGATTGATTTAATGCCCAAAGATTGCATAATAACGCTTTTTTTGCATAGTTTTAATTTTTTAAATTTAAAATATAATTTTAAAAGCGGGCAGTATGTCGATATAAGCATAAACGAGGGTTTAATAGGCGAATACAAAAAACTTTTAGAGAAAACCGTAGGCAATAAAGAGTGTAAATTTACGTCGATAAAAGATTTAAATTTAAGCTCTTTAAGCTACTCGGACTATGTGCCAAAGATTAGCGTAAACGCCGAAATACTAAAGCCCGCGATGGATAAATTTAGGCTAAAATTTATGCAGATAGGCGATATATGATGAAAATACTTTATCTAAGGACGCTTTATTGGTTTGGCTTAAAAGCGGGCGGCTCGGTGGGACACACGGCGGGCGTTATAAACGCTATGGATAAAAAGGTGCGGCTAAGCGTCGTTTCAAATGACGAACTTTGGGGAGTTAATAAAGAAATAACCGTCGTAAAGCCTATAAAATTTCCTTTTATCCCAAAAGATGTTCTTGAGCTTTTTTATAATTTTAAAATAATAAAGCATTGCGCCGATTTGGAGGCTGATACGATATATCAGAGATATAGCGGATTTAGCTTTTGCGGGGCTTATATCGCAAAAAGAAAAAAGATACCGTTTGTTTTAGAGTTTAACTCGTCTGACGTTTGGAAAATTAAAAATTGGAAAAATAACGATACTCTTTTCAAGCGAATTTTCAAGACTATTTACTACAAAATTTTTAAGCTACCTATCGTTTGCGCGATAGAAAGTTATAATCTAAAAAATGCAAAATGTGTAGTTGCGGTATCAGAGGCGTTAAAAGATATCCTTTTAAATTTAGGCGTAGACGAGGGCAAAATAATCGTAAATCCAAACGGAATAGACGAAAATAAATATAATCCGCAGGTAAGCTGCGAGGACGTAAAGCAAAAATACGGTCTTGAAAGTAAAATCGTAATCGGCTTTATAGGGACGTTTGGTCAGTGGCACGGAGCCGAAAATATCGCGCACGCTTACGGCAAGCTACTGCAAAAATATCCCGAATACAAAGAAAAAACCAAGCTTTTTATGATAGGCGACGGTATCAGGATGCCAATCGTAAAAAAACATATTTTGGAATTTGATTTGCAAGAAAACGTCGTATTAACCGGCCTTATCCCGCAAGAACAAGGAGCGAAATTCCTAAGCGCGTGCGATATCTTGGTTAACGCCACCGTCCCAAACCCCGATGAGAGCGAGTTTTTCGGTAGTCCTACCAAGCTGTTTGAATACATGGCTATGGGCAAAGCCGTAATATGCAGCGATATGGCTCAGATGTCTGAAATTTTGGAGCACGGCAAAACCGCCTATATGGTAAAACCGGGATGCGTAGACGCACTAGAAGCCGCCATGAAATCGCTAATAGACGATACCTCGCTAAGGGCGTCTATGGGCGCAAACGCCGCAAAAGAAGCCCTACGAAAGTATACGTGGGACAGGCATGTGGATAAAATTTTAGAGGCCGTAAATAATGGGTAAAATTTTTTATTATCTCAAAAAAGCCAAGTCGATGCCGCCTGATGCGTTGTGCGCGAAAATCGCTAATAAAATTTTAAATTTAACTAAAAATAAAATCCAAAAATTGCGCGATATATCCGGCGATACCCGTATCAAATTTAACGTTTCGCCGGTACGAATAAGCTACGTGAATTTACGCAAACTCGATGTTTCAAATATAAATTTAGACGTCGCTAGATATCTATCTAAAATGTACCTGGAGCATAAATTTGATCTGCTCGGCAGCGGCTGGGTAAAAAATAGCTATGATAGCGCGGCGCTCGGGCTTGAGGGCTACAAATACGATATGAATGTTGCGGCGCCTGCGAATGCGCCCGAAGGCTACGAGCCGATTGATTGGCAGAAGGATTTTAAAAGCGGCTTTCGGTGGGATGAAAAAAAATGGTACAAAGACCAGCGCATAGCCCATAAGCTTGGCAGCGATATAAAGGTGCCGTGGGAGCTTGCGAGGCTTCAGCACTTACCGCAGCTTGCTATTTTTGCGATAGCGGATCCAAATTTGCAAGAGCGAAATTTAAAGGAATTTAAAAACCAAATTTTAGATTTTATCCGTAACAATCCGCCTAGAATGGGCGTAAATTGGACCTGCACGATGGATGTTGGCATTAGGGTTGCTAATATGCTGGCGGCTTACGATATGTTTTGCCAGATGGATGAAGGCGAAATTTTGGATGCAGATTTTAAACAGACCTTTTCAAATAGCGTCTACGAGCATGCGCTTCATATCGTAAATAATCTGGAGTATTCGCCGCATCTTACGTCAAATCACTATCTAAGCGATATCGCGGGCTTGCTGCAAGCTTGCGCGTATTTGAACGGCGGCGGTGAGATAGACGCGTGGCTGGCGTTTGCCGTGCAAGAAGTAATCAGCGAAATGAAAAAGGAATTTTACGAAGACGGCGGAAATTTTGAGAGTTCTACGAGCTACCACCGCCTAAGCGGCGAGCTAATGGCGTATAGCGCGGCTTTGATACTGGGTCTAAAAAGCGATAAAATTTTGTCGCTAAAAAATTACGACGCAAATCTTTGGCGCAAAAAGCCAAAACTCATGCCACCCAAGGAGCAGGAATTTAAAATTATAAACGGAGAAATAGCGCTGCCGCAGTGGTTTGTGGACAGGCTGTATAAAATCGGCAGGTTTACCGCCGACATTACAAAGCCAAACGGCGAAGTACCGCAATTTGGCGATAACGACAGCGGCAGGTTTTTTAGGCTTAGCCCAAACGGCGAGTTCTTAAGCAACAAACGAGCCGCGCAAAAATATCTAAATTTAAGCGGCTTTGCGGGCGGCAACGAGCCGTTTTGGGACGAAAATATCTTAAACCACTCCGCGCTAATTAGCTGTATGGGCTGGATTTTTGACGATGAGATATTTAAAAACGGTTTTTGCTTTGAGAGAAGTTTTGTTCGCTCGCTTGCCGGGCGTACGCTACAAGCAAGCGATAAAACATACAAAAACCAGGTCGCCTCGGGCGTGAAATTTAGCGAACTGCCGCACCGAAAAAGCATGGAATTTAAAATTGCGAGTTCGCAAGAGATCAAAAATCTATTTTATCCGGACAGCGGAATTTTTATCTTTAAATCCAGCAAATTTTACCTCGCCGTCTGCGCTACGCCGCTTGGGCAAAGGGATCACGGCGGACATACGCACAACGATAAGCTGGGCTACGAGCTGTGGATAGAGGGGCGCGACATAGCAAGAGATCCCGGCACCTATCTTTATACTCCGATCCCTGGCATAAGAAATGAATTTAGAAGCGTCAAAGCGCACAACGTGCCGATTGTGGACGATTTGGAACAAAACAGTTGGAGGGAGGGGATAGCGGGATTATTTGGTATGCTTACAGATTGTAGGTGCTTTGTAGCGGATTTTGGAGAAAATTTTATAAGCCTAGCCGCAGAATACAAAGGCGTAAAGATTATGAGAAAATTTGAGATAAAAGAGGATAGATTGGTGATTACCGATACGGCAAACAGGGAATTTTATTATAGTAAATTTGAGCTATACTCAAACGGATACGGGAAGTTATCGAGAACTGGTGTGTTAAATGAATAATAGCATTATAGTAAATAATAATTTTAATTTATTAAGATTGATAGCTGCATTTCAGGTTATGTTTGTTCATGCAAACGGTTATTTGGCAAATAAAAGCGACTTATCTTGGTATGTAACCAAAATATTAAATTTTAGCGGTGTAACCGTATTTTTTCTTATTAGTGGTTTTTTAATAAGTATGTCTTATGCAAGAAATCAAGATTTAAGAACTTATATTAAAAATAGAATTTTAAGAATTTATCCAGGGCTTTATATTAATATTTTGATCGGTATAGCAGTTTTATACGCGTTCATAGATTTAAATTTTGACTTTGTTTTTTTTAAATGGTTTCTTACGCAAATTTCCTTTTTGCAATTTTACAATCTTGAAGCCAGCAGAGCCTTTGGTACGGGCGAGATAAATGCGCCGCTTTGGACGATCTCGATCGAGCTAATATTTTATGCCGTCTTGCCCATCATTTTTAATATAAATAAAAGGTCTAAGAAAATATTGCCTTGCATTTTTTTGATCTCAATAATATTTTTTGTATATAATTCTAGTAGCGATAGAAATTTGTTTATTAACAAGCTTATTAATGTATCTCTGGTGCCATACCTGTTTGTATTTTTAATCGGCTTTTATTTCTATACATATTTTGATTTCTTTCATAAGTACTTAAAGGATAAATTCTTTATATATTTCGCTACTTATATTATGGGCAGAATTTGCTGCCATTATTTTAATAGTATTTTTTTAGATATATTAGTAAATTATTTTATATTTCCATTTTTGGTTTTTTCTTTTGCATTTAGCTTCAAAGGTCTTGATAGTTTTTTAAGAGGCAATGATTTCACTTACGGTATTTATATATACCATATGTTTTTTGTAAATATTTTTGTCCAAATAGGTGGGGGCAGCATTTATGTAGTATATGTCGCTATTTTGTCTATATGCTGCGCTATAATCAGCTGGTTTTTTGTAGAGAAACCGTGTTTAAACTTAAAAAATAAAAGCTTATATCACAGCAGGATGAAAAATGTCTAAAAAAATACTATGGTGCGGAAATTCGTATTACGGTTCGCCGTTTAAAGTCGGTTGCAATTATTACAGCGAACTGCTAGCTAAGGGGGGAAACAAAGTTTTATTTATCGCGCCGCCCGTTTCGCCGTTTCATGATAAAAATAACGAAGCCATCAGACTCGCTCAATCAAAAAAAGGCGTACATAAAATTTTTGAAAATTATTTTATATATACTCCGTTTGCGCTTATTCCGCCGTTTAAAAAGTTACCTTCCGTTTTTTATCGGGTTATAAAGACGTGGCATATTTTTACTATACCGAACTTTAAAAAAATGCTTAAAAATTTTGATTTTTTAAACGTGGATATTTTAGTTATAGATAATTTTGCGTTTTTGCCAATAACGGATATCGTAAAATACAATAAACTAATCGTTAGGGTTACCGATAGATTAGACGGCTTTGACGTAGGCACGGCTGCTATCAAAGCAGAGGAGCATTTGATAAAAAAAGCCGATAAAACGATATATACGTCATCTAGCCTTAAAAGCTATATAGAGAAATTTAATAAAAACTGCTTTTATGTCCCAAACGGGGTTGATTTTAACAAATTTCAAAAAAAGTACGATAAGCCCGAATTTTTTTATGATATTAAAAGCTCAGTCGCCGTTTACGTAGGCGCTATCGAGGACTGGTTTGATTTTGATTTACTAGATTATGTAGCTAGCGAGCTAACCGATATGCATTTTTTAATAATCGGAACCGTAAAATTTAAACCTAAAAATTTTGAGCAAATAAAATCTAGAAAAAACATTACCTTTTACGGAAAGGTCGATAATGATGCGGTAGCTCCTTTTTTGAAATTTGCAGACGTCGGCATAATCCCGTTTAGGTTAGATATGGATTTGGTTCACTCTATAAGTCCGTTAAAGTTATACGAATACTCGGCAGCCGGACTTTATACGGTAGCGACTAAGTGGCGAGAGCTAGAGCAGCTAAATAGCCCCGCTTTGTTAGCTGATTCAAAAGAGGATTTTGCGGCGTGCGTAAAAAAAGCCGTAGCCTTAAAGCAAATAGGTGGGAGCGAAATCGTAAAATTTGCAAAGGATAATGATTGGAAAGAAAAAATACGACTTATTATTTAAGATTTGATATAATTTTATTTGAAATATCATTAATTTTAAACTATAAGGTAAAACTAGGACGGCTATGCGTAAAAAAATAGCAATCGACTTTCGCATGCACAAAGCATCCGGAATAGGTACGTATATAAAGGGTTTACTACCGTTTTTAACGGAGAAATTCGAGGTTATTTTACTGGGTACGGAGGCTGAGATAAGGGAGTACGCATGGAGTAAAAACGTTAAAATTTTAGAGTGCGGGCGAGAAATTTACTCTTTGGACGAGCAGATTTGTTTGCCGGTAAAGATTCCTAAATGCGATATTTTTTGGTCTCCTCATTATAATATCCCTATCTTGCCTATAAGGGCGAAATTTAGAGCGGTTACCATCCATGACGCGTTTCATTTGGCCTTTTACGATACCTTAAATTTTATGCAAAAGATGTATGCCAAGATGATTTTTAATCAAGCTTTAAGTAGAAGCGACGTCGTCTTTAGCGTTTCGGAGTTTTCAAGAAGCGAGATATTAAAACATACGAAAACGGGTAAAAATGTTTTTGTCGTACCAAACGCCATAGACGAGGGGCGTTTTAATAACCGCTACGATAGCGCAGTTTTGGAGGCGGCGGTAAGAGAATATAAGCTTCCGGAAAATTTTATTTTATTCGTAGGGAACGTAAAACCCCACAAAAATTTGAAAAATTTATTGTTCGCGCTGGAAAAGACGGAATTAAATTTGGTGATAGTGGGAAAAAGAGACGGCTTTATAACTAGCGATAGCGATATTTTGGAGATTATCGAGAAAAATAATCTCACAGAGCGTATATTTTTTACCGACTATGTTAAGGACGCCGACATCGCGGCTATCTATAATCTAGCAAAATTATTCGTCTTTCCGTCTTTATACGAGGGGTTTGGTATCCCGCCGCTTGAGGCGCAGGCCTGCGGTTGCCCGGTAGTGTGCTCAAACGCCGCTAGCCTACCTGAAGTTTGCGGGGATAGCGTTTTATATTTCGATCCGCATAACGCAGAAGATATAAGAAATAAGATACAAGCCGTTTTAAACGATGAAAATTTACGAAACGAACTTTGCGTTAAGGGTTTTGAAAATATTAAGCGATTTAGCTGGGAGCGCTCGGCTAAACAAATCATAGAAATAATGGAAAAACTAAGATAAGGAGCCGTAAAATGATAGACAGAAGCCTAAACTACGGACGACATATAATAGCCGATTTTGCCGCTAAAATAGGGCATTACGAAACCGTGCTGGATATCGGCGCGGGCAAGGGCGATGATTTGGCGATATATAAAAGTAAATGCGATAATGCTAGGCTTTTAGCCTTAGAAGGGTATGAGCCAAATGTCGCAAAACTAGCCGCAAGAGGCATCGAGGTCTTTTCGCACGATCTTGAGCGAGATAAATTTCCTTTCGAGGATGAGAGCCTGGATATCGTGAGCGCAAATCAAATTCTAGAGCACGTCAAGGAGATATTTTGGATATTTCACGAGATAGCTCGTACGCTAAAAATAGGCGGGCATTTCGTGCTAGCGGTTCCGAATTTAGCCAGCCTTCACAACAGAGCCTTGCTATTACTAGGCAGGCAGCCTACGTCTATACAAAATCACTCCGCGCACGTTAGAGGTTATACTAAGCCCGATTTGATGCGATTTTTAAAAATTTGGGGCGGTTTTGAGCCGGTAGATTTTCAAGGAAGTAATTTTTATCCGTTTCCGCCCTGCATCGCAAAGCCGTTAGCCAGGGCGTTTCCTCAGTCTGCTTGGAGTATCTTTTTGCTGCTTAAAAAGACCAAGGAGTATGAAGGCGAGTTTATAAAATGGCCGATCGAAAAATCGCTGGAAACTAATTTTTATCTGGGCGAAAAATGAAAAAAGCACTAATCCACGACTGGTTTAGCACCTACGCAGGCGCAGAAAAATGCGTCGAGAGTTTCACGAATGTTTGGGACGATTTTGAAATTTACGGCCTTATCGATTTTTTAAGCGATGCCGACAGAGATAAAATTTTAAAAGGCAAGCGTGCCCACACGAGCTTTATCCAAAGGCTTCCTTTTGCGAAGGACAAATACCGCAACTATCTGCCGCTATTTCCGCTCGCGATCGAGCAGTTTGATCTAAGCGGCTACGACGTCGTGCTATCCAGCTCGCACGCCGTCGCAAAGGGGGTACTGACGCACTCAAATCAACTCCACATCGCATACATCCACACGCCGATTCGCTACGCGTGGGATCTATATCATCAGTATCTGCGCGAAAGCGGGCTTGACCGCGGTTTAAAGGGTATGCTGGCGAAGTATTTTTTACATAAAATTAGGCTTTGGGATGCCGTCAGCGCAAACCGCGTAGATCACTACGTCGCAAACAGCCGATATATCGCGCGCCGTATAGAAAAAATCTACGGCAAGCCCAGCGACGTCATCTATCCGCCCGTAGACGTGGATAAATTTACGCTGCGTGAAGCCAAAGAAGAGTTTTATCTAACCGCCTCGCGAATGGTGCCGTATAAAAAGATTGATCTTATCGTAGAGGCGTTTTCGCAGACGGATAAAAAGTTAGTAGTCGTCGGCGACGGGCCCGATATGGCTAAAATCAAATCAAAAGCGGGCAAAAACGTCGAGCTTTTGGGTTTTGCGGACGATGAGACGATGAGGGATCTCATGGGGCGGGCTAAGGCATTTGTTTTTGCCGCCGAAGAGGACTTCGGTATCACGCCCGTAGAAGCGCAAGCATGCGGTACGCCCGTGATCTGCTTTGGTCGCGGCGGCGCTCGCGAGACGGTGATTGACGGCGAGAGCGGGTTATATTTTATGGAGCAAAACGTAAAAGAGCTGCTTGATGCGGTGGCTAAATTTGAGCAAAATCGCGATAAATTCGAACCCGTAAAAATTAGGGAAAATTCGATAAGGTTTTCGCGCGCGCGCTTTGAGGCAGAGATCAAAAGCTGCGTCGAGAAAAAATACGAAAAATTTAAAGAAAAAATAAAATAGTCGCCGTAAAGCGCGAAACTAGCGCGGCGCGTATCTGGATGGAAAAATGAAAAAATATCTTTGTAAAGCGATACTTCTTTTAGTCGATCTTTTGGCTATTTGGGTGTCTTTTGGTATAGCAGTCGAGCTTAAAAATTTATTTTATGGCGACCACGTGCTGCTTGATATATCCAAATATCAGGGCTTTGGCATCGCTTATGCCTTGATGATAGCCTTGTTTTTTTATCAGGGGATTTACGCTAGGAGGTATGATTTTTGGCACGAGTGCGCCATAGTAGTAAAGAGCTGTTTTTTTGGGCTTTTGCTTACTTTAGCCGCGCTTGCCTTGCTAAAGATAAATTATGATTTTTCAAGAGCCAGCTTGATTTTAGGCTTTGGCTTTATGATTTTTATTATCCCGGCTTTTAAATTTATAGCTAAAATTTTACTCTTTAAACTCGGCTTTTGGAAAAAGAAGGCTAAAATTTTAGGCGAGAACGAGGAATTTGAACTGGCGATTTTTGACGATAAATACCTAGGTTATATTCGCGCGCAGACCGAGTACGAGTCGCTTTTTATAGGCGGTAGCGGCATGGGCGCGCGCGAGCTAAACGAGCTCATAGAGCAAAATATCAAGGAAAATAAAGAGATTTTATTCACGCCCGTACTTAGAGGTTACGATTTTACGCAGGCTCATATTTACAACCTATTTAACTCCCGCACGAGCCTTTTTGCGATACACAACTCTTTGCAGAGTAAATTTAACGTTGCGCTAAAAAGAGGGCTTGATATATTTTTGATAGTTATGGCTTTGCCGCTTTTGATTCCGATTTTTTGCGTGGTTGCTGTCGCTATGAAGATAAGCGAACCAAGAGGCAAGATATTTTTCTCGCACCAAAGGATGGGGCTAAACGGCAAGCTGTTTGGGTGTCTTAAATTTCGCTCGATGAGAGAAAACGGAGCCGAAATTTTAAAAGAGTACCTTGAAAAAAATCCGCAAGAAATAGAGTATTTTGAAAAATATCATAAATACGAAAACGATCCGCGCGTAACCAAACTCGGAAATTTCCTCAGAAAAAGCTCTCTTGACGAGCTGCCTCAACTAATCAACGTCTTAAAGGGCGAGATGAGTATCGTAGGCCCTCGCCCGTGCGCGCAGTACGAGCGCAAAGACATGGGGCGATACGCCGAGCTAATCTTGGCGGTTTTGCCGGGGATTACCGGCATCTGGCAGGTTAGCGGCAGGAGCGACGTAGACTTTGAGACGAGGGCGCAGATGGATGCGTGGTATATGAAAAACTGGTGCATCTGGAACGATATCGTGATAATCATAAAGACTTTTAAGGTTGTTTTAATGCGTAAAGGCGCAAGCTGATCAAACTACGCAGCTAGTTGGATATTATAAGGCGCGGCCATAGGGTAAAATTTTGCCTTAGCGAGGATATAAAGCGCGGTAGGAAGTTAAAATTTTAGCTACGTCTAGGTTTCGCGGCAACGGTAAATTTGGCGTACCCCGTCGCTATCCGTCCCGCCCAAATCTCTATAAAAATGCTTTTGGCCTAACTTAAAATACCTGCAAAGGCAAGCTTTGCGCAAAATTTTAACCAAGCGTAAATTTTGCCTTGCCGCCTAAAGCTCATTTGCGGTTGAATTTACGCTCTAGCTTTGACTTAGCTCGGCGATTTTGGCGTTACGGTCGTAGAGGTAAAAGCGGCAAACGAGAGGTATACCGTAAATTGGGCCGCCTAAACCGCTTTGCAAAGCTCTGCAAAAAAGTAAATTTTACCTTACCAAAATGCCTGCTGGGCTAGAGATGAAGGTAAAATCTAGCTAAGGTGCGGCAAAATCCATAACTTTAAGGCTTTGTTTACTTATTTTTGGCCGAATTTGACGAATCTTTGCCAAAAATCACGTTAAATTTGCGCTCTTGCGCGTTTTGGTATGTTTTTGGAATTATCTTTAGCATAAAAACGCCGCATTTAATAAAATCGCTTTGATAAAGCGTTAAGGCGGCTTTTGGGTTATTTTTATTTTTGCTTAAATTACGGCGCACCAAATTCGCGCGATAAATTAAAAACTAAGATATTTAAGGAAAGCAAAAAGTCGGAATTTCTTCCGACTTTGGGTTTTATAGTTTGCCGCCTTCGACGACGAGAGATTCCGGATTTACGCTATCGCCGTAGATCGGTTTTAGCGTAGCATCGTAGTCTTTGTGAAAGAAATTTTCTTTGCCAAGCTCAATGATTTCGTTATTTAGCCACTCAAGTAGAGCTTTGTTGCCTTTTTTAACCGCAGGCGCTATTACGTCCACGTCGCCTAGAGCTTCGATACCTACGGTAAAGCCCGGATTTTCCTTAGCCCATGCAAAAAGCAGCGCATTATCGTGCGCTAGCGCCGTGCCTCTTTTATCGACCAGGGCGGCGAAGGTCTCCGTGTTTTGGTCGTATTTTATAAGCTCGATGTCAGGGTGATTTTTCGTGAAATACGCATCCGCGGTCGTGCCTTTATTGACGATTAGTTTTTTGCCTTTTAGCTCGTCCACGCTTTTTATGACCGCGCCGTCCGGGCTAACTACACCAAGTGACACTTTCATATATGGAAGCGCAAAATCAACGACTCTAGCGCGCTCAGGGGTTTTGGTGAAATTTGCCAAAGTGATATCGACCTTGTCGGCTACTAGCACTTCTACGCGACCGGCTGCTTCTACGAGCTCAAATTTAACCTTGCTCTCGTCGCCCAGCAGATCCTTTGCGATGCGTTTGACGAAGTATATGTCGTAGCCTTGGTTTTTGCCCTCTTTATCGACGTAGCCAAACGGCGGTTTGTCGCTAAAGACGCCCACGCGCACGTATCCGCGCTCTTTGATTTTAGCCAAAGCGTCCGCTTCGGCAGCCTGCAAATTAGCCTGACCCGTTAGAAAGACGGCGGCGAATGTTGCCAAAAATGAAAACAGAAGTTTTCTCATTCTTTCTCCTTTAAAATAAAGTGCGCAAAATATACAAAAGCTTGGCTAAAATACGACTAAATTTGTAGTTTTTAAAACGGCGAGCCCAGAGAAAAATCAAATTTTGTTTAAAAACGTAACGCTAAATTTAAAATGGAGTGTAAAATTTACTCAAAATAAATTTACAAATTTAATTTTAGATTTAAGAAACGGCTAGAGGATTAAATTTGCGCGGGTTATTTTGAGTAAATTTGAGTTGTTTAAATGATAAATATGCAAGGCTTTAAAAGCCAAATTTGATGAAAGGCTCTCAAATTTAGCCTAAAAACATCAAATTTAAAACCCCTAAAACGAAAATAAATTTAAAAATTTCTTCGCGCGTTCGCTTTTTGGATGGGTGAAAAACGCCTCGGGCTCGCTCTCTTCGACGATTTTGCCCTCATCCATAAAGACGATGCGATTTGCCACCGATCGAGCAAAGCCCATCTCGTGCGTTACGATTAGCATCGTCATGCCATCTTTGGCGAGGTTTATGACGACGTCTAGCACCTCGCGCACGATCTCTGGATCCAGCGATGCCGTTATCTCGTCAAACAGCATGATTTCGGGCTTCATACAAAGCGCGCGCACGATAGCGATGCGTTGCTTTTGCCCGCCGCTAAGCTCCTTTGGATAGGCGTATTTTTTGTGTTTTAGGCCAACTTTTTCTAGCCACGCTTCGGCCTCTTTTTCGACCTCTTCTCGGCTTCTTTTTTGCGCTTTTACCGGACCTAGCACGATATTTTCGATGACGTTCATATGGTCAAACAGCTCGTAGTTTTGAAAAACCATACCCACTTTTTGGCGGATTTTGATCCAGTCTTTGTATTCTTTATCGATCTTTTCGCCGGCTATCTCTATTTGCCCGCCGTCAAATGGCTCAAGGCCGTTTATGCAGCGCAGAGTCGTGCTTTTGCCGCATCCTGAGGGCCCTAGGATCACGACTACTTCGCCGTTTTTGACGCTAAGGTCGATGCCTTTTAGCACCTGCAAGTCGCTGTAAGATTTGCTTAAATTTGAGAGTTTTAAAATTTCGCTCATTTGATTCCTTATGCCCATCTGTTTTCAAGTATCTTGGATAGTTTTGAGATAGGATAGCAGACGAGAAAATATAATAAAAATATAAAGCCGTATATCCAAAACGGAACGGTCGGATTTGCCGTTAGGCTCGCCGTTTCGATCGTTTGCTGTCCGACTTTTAGCAGGTCGGGCACGCCGATGAGAGCTACGATCGGAGTGGTTTTGATGATACGGCTTAGCAAATTTACGCCCGCAGGCACTAGGCGGCGCGTGGCTAGCGGGATCACGACGTAAAGATAAATTTGAGCCTTGCTAAGCGCTAGAGCCGCCGCGCTTTCAAACTGATGCCTCGGTATCGAGACGATCGCGCCGCGCACGATATCCATCATCTCAAACACGCCCCACAGGCTAAAGACGATGAGCGAGGCGTTAAATTTGGAAATATCAAGCCCAAAAGCCTTGCTCGCGCCGTAGTAAAACAAAAATAACCAGACGATTTGGGGCATTATGCGTACGATCTCGAGGCAAATTTTTAGCACGAAAAAGATAAATTTGTTTTTTGAGCCCATAGCCACGCCCAAAAACGTACCCAAAACCAGAGAAACGGCGATCGAGATAGCCGAAATCTGCATGCTCATCCACAGCCCCTCGAAAATCAGCCGCTTTAAGACCAGCGGGTCGAATAAAATACTAACTCCGTCCAACTCTCATCCTTTTTTCAAGCCAAAATAACGCCAAAGATATCGGCAAAATGATAATCAAATAGCTAACTACGAGCATAAAAAGCGCCTCGTCGGTCATGTAGTAAAGCCCGATGATATCCTTCGTCGCATAGACCAGGTCGGGCAGGGCGATGATACTGATGACCGAGGTTTCTTTGATAAGAAAGATGACGTTAGCCGCGATCGAAGGTATCGAAACGCTAAAGGCCTGAGGCAAGATAACGTAGCGTAAAATTTGCCCCTGCGTTAGCGCGATGCTAAGCGCGGCTTCGATCTGCGTCTTTTTCACCGCCTCAAAGCCGAGCCTAAAGCTCTCGGCCATATAGCTACCGCCCAAAAACGCAAGTCCCGCGACCGCACAGGTAAAGGCGCTCAAATTTAGCCCGAATTTGCTAAGTCCGTAGTAGAGAAAAAAAAGCTGTATAAGCAGCGGCGTGTTTCTGGAAACCTCGATGTAGCCGTTTACGACGGATGTTAGGAATTTGACCTTGTAAAATTTAACCAGCGTGCAAAATATGCCGATAACAAGCGAGAGCAAGATGCCGTAAAGCGAGAGCTTGACGGTGAAAATGCCCGCTTTTACGAACATCGGCGTAAATTCTTTTATAAACTCAAAATCCATAAATTTTTTAGCTTCTTTTTGATAATTTCGCGAGATTGTAGCGAAAGCAAACTAAATTTAAAACTAATTTTGTATGATTTATTTTAAAATTTAAGCTTGCAAAAGGTATCATAACTCCTAAATTTTGATAGAAATTATTTAAATAAAGGACGAATTTGAGAGCGTTTGCAGAGTGGGAAAAACAAGAGCTTATATTTTTATCGCTTCCGCACGAAAATACCGACTGGAGGCCGTATCTGGATGAAATTTTAGACGCTTACGAGAGGCTGGTCGCTGCTATCGTACCGTTTCAAAAGGTCGTTTTGATCTGCCCCGAGGAGAGGATTTTTCGGGAGCGATTTGCTAAATTTGATAGCGTAGAGTTCGTAAAAATCGATACCGATGATACGTGGATACGCGACTACGGCATGATCGACGTAGAGGACGGCGCCAAAATCCTTAGCTACGATTTTAAATTTAACGCTTGGGGCGGCAAATTTGAAAGCTCGAAAGATAACGCCGTAAATTTGGAGCTAGCTAAGCGATTTAAAAGCGATTTGCGAAGCATCGATCTCGTGCTTGAGGGCGGTAGTATCGATTTTAACGGGCGCGGCACGCTGCTAACGACGCAAAAGTGCCTGCTAAACGACAACCGCAACTCTCATCTGAGCAAAGAACGGATTGAGGCGCGGCTTAGGGAGCTTTTTGGCCTTGAGCGCATAGTGTGGCTTAAAAACGGATTTATAAAAGGCGACGACACCGACAACCACGTCGATACTCTGGCGCGCTTTATCGCTCCTGATACCATCGCCTACGCCTCCTGCGACGATCCAAACGACGAGCATTTTAAGGAGCTTGCCGCGATGAAAAAAGAGCTTGAAAACACGGGCTTTAAGCTCGTGCCGTTGCCGCTTCCCAAGGCTAAATTTTACGGCGGCAAGAGGCTTGGCTGCACATACGCCAATTTTATCTTTATAAACGGCGCCGTTATTGTGCCGACATACAATGATGATAACGATAAAATCGCGCTTGAGAGACTAGCGCAGAAGCTGCCTAACCATAAGATAATCGGCGTGGATTCGCTAGTTTTCGTGCGTCAAAACGGCTCGCTGCACTGCTCCTCACAGAATAGATTTTTAGGCGCAAGAAGCGAAAGCGAAATCTAAATGCAACTAAACAATGCCGGCATAAAAAGGCAAAATGAAATTTTAGGTCGCAGAGCCGTGATAGTCGCGGGTGCGACGGCGTTTGCATTGGCCTTGATTAAATTTGCCGCTGGTTTGATCGGCGGTTCGGTGGCAGTGCTTAGCTCGGCGATCGATTCGATGCTTGACCTGCTGGTTTCCGTGCTAAATTTCTTCGCCATCCGTAAATCCCAGGCCGCGCCCGATGCTAAATTTAACTTCGGCTACGCCAAGCTAGAAGCGCTTGCGGCGATGTTTGAGGGCATTTTGATCGTGGGCGCCGGCGCGTTTATATTTTACGAGAGCGTGCGTAAGCTGCAAACGGAGCAAGCGCCCGTAGATACGGCTTTTTCGCTTTATGCGATGGCGCTATCGGTCGCGGTTACGGGGCTGTTGGTCGCCTACCTCTCCCGCGTCGCTCGCCGCACGAGAAATTTGATCGTTAGAGCCGACGCTCTGCACTACAAAAGCGACCTTTTTAGTAACCTAGCCGTTATCGCCTCGCTTATCTTGGTCGAATTTACGGGATTTGCCGCGATAGACGCCGTTTTTGGTATAGTGATTAGCGGCTACATTGCCGTTAGCGCGATAAATTTGATGAAAGAAAGCGTAGGCGTGCTGCTAGACCGCGCGCTAGATCCCGAGATAACGGCGCAAATCGAAGAGATAATCCGCTCGCGCCCTCAGATAGCAAGCTATCACGGCCTAGCTACCAGAAAGAGCGCAAACATCTGCTATGTCGCGGTTCATCTAGTCTTTAACCGCGAAATTTCGCTTTACGACGCGCACAAAATTTCAGACGAGATAGAGGCCGCTATCAGGGCTAAATACGGCGAGTTTGAGTGGCAAATCACTACGCATCTTGATCCGTGCGACGACCAAAACGGCTCGTGCGAATGCTAAATCAAAGGAAAAATATGAAAATTTTATTCGTTTGCCACGGAAATATCTGCCGCTCGACTATGGCGCAGTCGGTTATGCAAAATTTGAGCGAAAAGGCGGGTCTGGCCGGGCGCCTTAGTATCGATTCGCGCGCCACTCACGAGGACGAGATAGGCGAGCCGCCGTATTACGAGACGGTACGGGTTTTGAAGCAAAACGGCGTGCCCGTGACGCCACATAAAGCGACCTTGATAACGCAAAAAGATTTTGATAACAGCGATCTTATCTTGATAATGGACGATGAAAATTTAAGGACTTTGAAGCGCAAATTCGGCGCTGAGGCTAAATTTGACGAAAAAGTAAAATTCCTGCTCGAATTTAGCGACGCGACAAACGGCAAAACAATCGCCGATCCGTACTATACCCGCGATTTTGAGCGGTGCTACGATGACGTTTCGCGCTCTTGCGCGGGCTTGCTTGAGGGGCTGAAGCAAATTTTATGAACCGGCGAAAGCGGCAAAATTTAGCTTGCCGGCCGGCCGTTCAAGCCCTAATTTATCCCCGCTTTGATATAATTTTGAAAATTTAAATCGTAAGGAAAAATATGAAAGTAGCGCTAATCCAACAAAAATTTCACGGCACCAAAGACGCGACCGTGCAAAGGACGCTCGAGCTCGTGCGCGAAGCTAGCGGCGGCGGGGCGGAGCTTGTCGTGCTGCAGGAGCTGCACCAGACGCAGTATTTTTGCCAGAGCGAGGAGACGAGGTTTTTCGACCTTGCCGAGGGCTGGGAAAACGACGTCAAATTTTGGGGCGAGGTAGCGCGGCAAAACGGCGTCGTGCTCGTTACTTCGCTCTTTGAAAAGCGCGCGGACGGACTGTATCACAACACTGCTTTCGTCTTCGAAAAAGACGGCAGCGTCGCGGGCAAATACCGCAAAATGCACATCCCCGACGACCCGGGCTTTTACGAGAAATTTTACTTTACTCCGGGCGACACCTGCTTTGAGCCTATTGATACGAGCGTAGGCAGGCTCGGGCTTTTAGTATGCTGGGATCAGTGGTATCCCGAGGCTGCGCGCCTCATGGCTCTGCGCGGCGCGAAGTTGCTTATCTATCCGACCGCGATCGGCTGGTTTGAGGGCGACGAGGAAGCTGAGAAATCGCGTCAGCTAGAGGCGTGGGTCGCCGTGCAGCGCGGACATGCGGTCGCAAACGGCCTGCCCGTGATCGCCGTGAACCGCGTAGGCTTTGAAAAGGACGAGAGCGGCGTGATGGACGGGATCAAATTTTGGGGCAACAGCTTTGTTTTCGGCGCGCAGGGCGAGGAGCTTTTCCGCGCCGATGGCCAGAGCGAGCAGTGCCATATCGTAGAGATCGATATGACCAGAAGCGAGGAAGTACGCAGGATTTGGCCGTTTTTGAGAGATAGGCGCATCGACGCATATGCAAATTTAACAAAAAGATTTATTGATTAAGGCTTGTCTCGCGAGTGCTTTTTGCGGATTTCGTTAAAATTTGACCGGGTAGGCTACATGCCTTATCTTCGTCAAATTTTAACTTCTTCTGCTTGCAGCTGCGAGCTTGCGAAGCAGAAAAACCCAAAAATCATCTCACGACACTTCGCCTTGACTTTTTATAGTCAAATTTACAAATTTTACCCACCTAGATCCGCATCTTTAAAATGCTAACATTTAAAACTCCACACAAATAAATCCAACTCGCAACCCCAATTTAGCATCTTAAAGTTGCGGGTTTGGCTAAGTGAAATTTACAAATTTGCCGCCCTTTAAAACGACCGATTTATCAAAAAATCAGCCGAATTTAATTAATATTGCAAAATCGAAACAAAAATCAGGATAAAAAATGAACGAAAATTTGATAGCTTACGCCGCGGCGTATCTGCTAGGCGGCATCCCCTCGGGCGTGATTTTGGCTTATATCTTCGGCGGAGTGAACATCAGAAGCGAAGGTAGCGGCAGCATCGGCGCGACCAACGTCTTGCGCGTGCTAAAGCAAAAAGACCCCAAACTCGCCAAAAAGATCGCGATTTTGACCGTCGTTTGCGACGTTTTAAAGGGCGTTTTGCCGATACTGATCGCGAAATTTTTAGGCCTAGCTCCAGCGACGCTTTGGGCGATGGCGGTACTTTCGGTGCTCGGACACTGCTACTCGCCGTTTTTAAAATTTGAAGGCGGAAAGGGCATAGCCACGGGAGCTGGCGTTTTGGCGGTCTTTTTGCCGCTTGAGATTGTTATCGCGCTCGGGGTTTGGTTTGTCGTGGGCAAACTGCTTAAAATCTCTTCGCTTGCCTCGCTAGCCGCGCTTGCGGCGTTTATCGTAGCGACTTTTGCGTTGCAGCCGCAGATTCCTGACATCGACTCCTATGCGCCGATATTTTTGATCGCGTTTTTGGTCGTTTACAAGCACCTGCCAAATATCAAACGCCTGATAACCGGGCAAGAAAAGCGCGTCATTTGACGACGATTATCAGAGATTACGAATTTAGCACGATCATCGGACTGCTTGATTTTGAGCGCGTGACGCCGCAGAAGGTAAGAGTGAGCGCGGAATTTCAAAGCGGCGAGTTTATAGACTACGTGGAAATGATAAATTTTATTGAGGAAATTTACGCGCGGGAGAAATTTGGCACCGTGGAGAGCTCGCTTGAAATTTGCGCGAAAAAGTTGAAGGAAAAATTTAGCTCGCTTAGCTTTTTAAAAATGGAAATTTTAAAAATCGAGATCGTCAAAAATGCTACGGTAGGCGCAAGGGCTGAGTTTAAATATTAAATTTTTTTTAAAGTATCTTGAAATTTCGCTTAATTTATGATACAATCGCGTCAAATTTCATAGAAGGAAAAAAATGAGAATTTTAATAGTTGAAGATGAGGTGACTCTAAACAAAACCATTGCCGAGGGCTTGCAGGAGTTTGGTTATCAAACCGACAGCTCGGAGAATTTCAAGGATGCCGAGTATTATATCGGTATTAGAAATTACGACTTGGTTTTAACCGACTGGATGCTACCCGACGGAGACGGCGTAGATCTAATCAACATAATAAAACACAAATCTCCGCGGACCGCCGTCGTCGTAATATCGGCAAAAGACGATAAAGAAAGCGAAGTAAAAGCCTTTAGAATCGGCGCAGACGATTACATCAAAAAGCCGTTTGATTTTGACGTTTTAGTCGCTAGGATCGAGGCTCGCTTGCGCTTCGGCGGCACTAATGTCATCAAGATAGACGATCTAATCATCGATCCGGACGAGGAGAAAATCACATATCTAGGCCAAGATATCGAGCTAAAAGGCAAGCCGTTTGAAGTACTAACTCACCTTGCGCGTCACAGCGATCAGATCGTTAGCAAAGAGCAGCTGCTAGATGCGATCTGGGAGGAGCCTGAGCTAGTAACTCCAAACGTCATCGAAGTAGCGATAAATCAAATCCGCCAAAAAATGGATAAGCCGCTAAATATCTCGACTATCGAGACGGTCAGAAGACGCGGGTATAGATTTTGCTTTCCCAAAAAAGCCTAAGACTTAGGTTTATAGCGCAATTAGCATCGGCTTCTACGATGCTAATTCTCATCATCTCCGTCCTTTTATATCAGTATATTAAGGTTACGATTTACGAAAACATCTCCCAATCGCTCGCTTACGAAGCTAAAATTTTATCTACGAGCGCAAATTTAGCTAGGCTTAAAAATCCTTTCGAGTATTCCACGCTAAACGATAGTCCTACGCGCGTTAAGCTTGTAAAAGGCGAGACAAAAGCACCTTATTTTATTACCGAGAGCCTTGGCAAAAAGAGCTATCTGACCCTGTTTTATCCCTATACGCAAGATGATAGTATCGCGCTAACTAAAGAAACTACGCAGCAAAGCAAGCTCATAAATCAAATTTTAATCGATATCATCGTCGTAAACGCTACCTCTATTTTGCTAGTGCTTTTTTATGCGCTATTTTTGTCGCGTATGCTACTAGTGCCGATTAAAATTTTAAGCAAAAAAATGACGAATTTAAACGAGAGATTTTTGCAGGCGATTAGCCTTGAGGAGCTACCGCCGGAGTTTAAGCCGCTAGGCAAAAGCTTAAACCGCCTAATCGAGCGGATTCAGACTTTCGTACTTTATCAAAAGGAGCTATTCGTCGGCGTCGCGCACGAGTTAAAAACGCCGCTTGCAGTAATGAAAACCAAAAACGAAGTCACACTAATAAAACCGCGCGAGAGCGAAAAATATATAGAAACGCTCAAAAATAACAACGAAGCCATCGATCAGATGAATAAAATGATCGGGTCTATTTTGGAAATCGGGCGGCAGGAGGGCGCGCAGTTTGAGGAGGCCGTACCTACCGACGTCATCGAGTTTT
Organism: uncultured Campylobacter sp.; assembly: GCF_963526985.1. Taxonomy (NCBI): domain Bacteria; kingdom Pseudomonadati; phylum Campylobacterota; class Epsilonproteobacteria; order Campylobacterales; family Campylobacteraceae; genus Campylobacter; species uncultured Campylobacter sp. The sequence continues at coordinate 62,335 of NZ_CAURPW010000003.1, read as the reverse complement.
TGAAGCAGTCGGCGAATAATTTTAAAATTTTAGCCCGCGGCGAAGGCAAGGATATAGCGACCCAGTTTGCGCCCTCTAGCCTAAAAATGACTCTTCAAACGACGCTTTTGACGCACGTTATCCAAAATTTCGTCCAAAATGCGATCAAATTTTCCCCCGCCGGCTCGGTCGTTACGCTGCGATCTTTTCTAAACGACGGCGAGTTTATAATCGAGGTCGTAGACGAGGGCTGCGGCATCGACGAGAGCAAGGATCTTTTTGCGCCGTTTAAGCGCTTCGGCGATAAAAGCGGAGCCGGACTCGGGCTATTTTTGGCCAAGGGCGCGGCTCAGGCTCTAGGCGGAACCGTATCTATCAAAAACCGTACGGACGGCCCTAGCGGCGCCGTCTCGAGCTTGCGGCTACCGATAAATAAAACAAACAAAGGCAGATAAATGGCAAAACGAACCGCCGTCATAGACTTAGGCTCAAATTCGATGCGAATGGTAATATTTGACAAAAGCTCGCGTTATGCTTTTAGCGTCGTGGGCGAGTTTAAGATGAAGGTGCGCCTAGGCGAGGGCGCTTACGAAAACGGCGGCGCGATCGGCGAGAGGTCTATGCAAAAGGCTTTCGAGGCTTTTAGCGAATTTAAAAATATCGCCAAGGCCTACAAATGCGCAAAAATCTTTGCTATGGGCACCTCAGCTCTGCGCGACGCGCCTAATGCGGGCGAGCTAATATCGCTCGTGCGCCGCGAGCTAGGACTAAATTTAAAGGTCGTTAGCGGCAAAGACGAGGCGGTTTACGGCGGCGTGGCGGCGCTAAATTTGCTTGAGTCGCTAGAGGAGTTCGTCACGCTTGATATCGGCGGAGGCTCTGCCGAGCTTGCGCTTGTTAGCGGCGGTAAGATAATAGACGTTGCATCTTTAAATTTAGGCACGGTGCGGCTAAAGGAGCTATTTTTTGATAAAAAAAATCTAAGCGCCGCGCAGCCGTTTATCAAAGACGCGCTAAAAAGCTTGCCTAAAAATTTCAAAAGCAAAAACCTAGTAGCCATCGGCGGCAGCCTGCGCGCGATATCTTCAGCGATAATGTCGTCGCAAAATTATCCTCTAAAAACGGTGCATAATTTTGCTTATAAACTGCAAAATCACAAGAACTTTATCGAGAGTATCTCGCAAGCAAGCGTGCTGGAGCTTGGGAAATTCGGCATCAAAAAAGATCGCTTCGATACGATTAGAGAGGGCGCGCTCATCTTTTTAAGCGCGGCTGAGGCTTTAGGCGCGCAAAATATCTACACTAGCGGCGCGGGCTTTAGGGAGGGCGTATTTTTAAGCGATATTTTGCGTCCGACGCGCAAATTTCCGCCTAATTTTAACCCGAGTGTGAGGAGTTTGCAGGATAGGTTTTTGCTCGGCGAGAACAAAACTATCGTAAAATACGCTAAAGATATTTTTGCCGCGCTAGAGCCGCTGCATGAGCTTGGCGGGCGATACGAGAGCGAGCTGGCGGTCGCGGCTAAGCTGCATGACGTGGCGCAGTGCTTGGGATTTTATGGCGAGCACGCTAGCTCGGCGTTTTTTGTGTTAAACGCGCTAAACTACGGCTTTTCGCATGCGCAAAAATGCCTCATAGCCGCAATCATCGCTCAAAACGGCAAAAAAAGCTCGAGCGAATTTGAACGGTTTAAAGATCTGCTACCTAGCGAAAGCGTCGTGCGCTGGTTAAGCTTTATCTTGGCTTTAGCCAAAAACCTAGACATAAACTGCGCGCACAAAAAGCTTGAGTTTGAGTTTATAAACCATACTTTGCAAATTTACGGCGCTAAGGAGCTGTTTATGGCAAAGGAAAATATCAAAAAGATGACCAAACCGGATACTTTTGCGATCTGTTTTGCGTGAAATTTGAAGGAATAATTTGATGAAATATGCGCTAAATTTCATCAAATTTTATAGGTACTAGACGAAATTTAGTCTACACTCGCCTTATCTTTATATGCATCAAGAGGTTGGCGGTTTTCGATGTAGGCGTTTAGTTTTTTCTGATTTTCTTCAAAAAAGCTCTGGAAGTCCTGCTCGCTAGTCATCTTTTCTTCGCCGAATTTATCTAAAAGTACGTTTGAAGTGCCCGTTAGCACGAGGTAGCGTCTGTCAAGGTGCTGAAAAAGCACGACTTTATTGACACCGTCAAGCGGTTTTTCGTAGATTATCTCCACCTCTTCGTCTTTTTTTACCTTTTCAAACCAATCGTTTTTTTGCTTTGTTTTAAATGCATTTTGCTTGTTTTTTAGTTTTGTTTTGATGAATAAAAGCGCGAGCAAAAGTAGCGCCAAAACGCCTAAAACGGAATAATATCTATAATCTACCATATCGCTCATACTCTGCGTCATAAAATTTACGTCGCCGCTTTGCGGGGCTAAATTTAAGCCCGGACTTTGAGCGGACGCGCTCAAATTTGAGCCGTTTTGCTCGCCGGATAAATTTGACGCTTCGGTTATATTTTCTTTAGTTTCTTGCGAGGATATGGCGGTCGTGGCGGGTGAATTTATCGTAGCTTGGGGCGTTACTCGCACGCGCAGGCCAAAGCCGTCGGTGGTCTTTGACGCGCTAACGGACACCTCGACCGCACTCTTTATCACAAGGGCTAAATTTTGCCCTCTAGGTTCAAACAAAAGCTCTTGCAGTATGCTTGAATTTACGCTTTTTTCGATACTCTGATCGTTTTGCAAGTCTTTAAAAAGTAGGGTTATCGCGCCGTCTTTGCGCTCTTGTAGGATAGTCCCGCTATAAGGCGCGTCAAAGCTAAGCATGATATCAACGCGGTCGCTACGCTCATAAATGTTGTAAGTAGATAAATTTGACCCCCAAAGCGCGGCGAAAAACAGCAAAAGCGCGGCAAAAATCCTCATAACTGCTCTCGTTTAAAGTACTGGATGACTGATTTTGAGTCTAGGATTTCATTTATCCTGATGGCGAGATTTTTTTCGTAAACCATTACTTCGCCCTTGCCGAAAATTCGGTTGTTTATAAAAAGCTCCACGCTCTCGCCGGCAGGCTTTTCTAGGTCGATTACAGAGCCAACCTCAAGCTTTAAAAGCTGCTTTACGCTAATAGTCGTGGTGCCTAGCTCTGAGATAAAATCCACTCCGATATCCATCAGCTCGTCATAGCTTTTAAAAAGCCCGCCGCGCTCTTGCAACATCTCCTGAACCCCTTGCAGCGCCGTTTCTACGGCGGTTACTTCTTGTAGTTCTTCGCTCATCCCTTTTTATATCCTATTTGAAATGTTCTATTTTTGATTTTATAGACGCGTTTGTCGTCTAGTTTGACGTGAAAGCTCGTCCTGCCTAGATACTCCGGAGTGCCTAGTTTATAGGCGTTTGCTTCGCGTTCGTTGAGTAGATTTTTGGCGTATCCGATTGCGAGATTGGCCACCTCTTTGCAGATATCGCTTAGCTCGTCTTCGGCTAGCTTATCGACGCCAAGAAGCACGCTAGCAAAGCGATTTAGCGTATCTTTTTTAAAATAAAGATAAAAGTGAAATTCCTCTTTGCTCTTAAAAATCGGCAAGCTCGAGCCGTAAAATTCGCCCTCCGCGCTTTTTGCGCTCTCTACCTTGTAGCCCAGAGTATCCTCGCACAGATGCTTGATCCCAAGCTCCGCAATGTCCATCATCGCACCGTCCTTTAAACGAAATTTTTTGATTATACTTAAATTTAACGCAAACGCCGCTAAATTTAAAAAAGTTTATTGATTTGCTTTATCAGCTCTTCGCCCTCAAATTTGGCCGTGAGCTTTACTATCTCGGTGCCGATTATTGCGCCGTCGGCATAGGTTTTTACCTCGTCTGCGTCGTTTTTATTTTTCACGCCAAAGCCCACCGCAATGGGCAAATCGCTTCTTTTTTTTAGACCCTCTACGAGCGCTTTTAGTCTATCCTCGCTGGCTCGCTGCGACCCGCTCACGCCGATAGCGCCGAGGGCATAGATAAATCCCGAGCCGAATTTTAAAATTTTATCCGCGCGGTTTTGCGACGTGACGCTGATTAGCGGGATGAGATCAAGGTCAAATTTAGCGCACAGTCCCGCTACATCCTCGCTCTCCTCAAACGGCAGATCGGGGATGATGAAGCCTGCGATACCGACCTCTTTTGAGCGGGCGATAAACCTCTCTACGCCGTAAGCAAACACGATGTTAAAATACACGAGAAAAACGATCGGTTTATTTATCTTGCCCTTGCACTCTTCTAGCATGGTAAATACCGTGCCCGTATTTACGCCCTTTGCGGCGGTTTCAAAGCTAGCCTGCGCGATGAGCTTACCGTCTGCGAGCGGATCGGAGTATGGGATGCCAAGCTCTAGTAGATCCAGGCAGCTGCCGTCTAAATTTAGTAAAAATTCCTTCGTCGCTTTGGCGCTAGGATAGCCTGCCACGACGTAACCGATGTTTGCTTTTTTGCCGACAAACGCGTCTTTTACCTTAGCCATAAATTTTTCCTTTCTCGTAGCTCATCACGGTGTTTATGTCTTTGTCGCCGCGCCCTGAGACGTTTACGACGATGACGCTTTTTTTCGTCAAATTCGGACATAGCTTTTCTAGATATGCTAACGCGTGTGAGCTCTCGATCGCAGGGATGATGCCCTCTAGGCGGCTGGTCAGATATAGCGCGTTTATGCATTCATCATCGGTGACGCCGTGATAGGCTGCTCGTTTGCTCTCGTGCAGGTGCGCGTGCTCCGGCCCTACGCCCGGATAATCAAGTCCCGCCGAGATACTATGCACCGGCTCGATCATGCCGTATTCGTCTTGTAAAACGATCGTTTTCATGCCGTGGATGATGCCCGTGCGGCCTTTGGTTAGCGTTGCGGCGTGATAGGGCGTGTGCGCGCCTAGTCCTGCGGCCTCGACTCCGATCAAATTTACGTCCGCGTCATCCAAAAACGCGCTAAAGATACCGATCGCGTTGCTACCGCCGCCGACGCAGGCGATGACGTAGTCCGGATGCACGCCGTATTCTTTTAGCTGTGCTTTGGTCTCGCGGCCGATGATACTCTGAAAGTCGCGCACGATCCTAGGATAGGGGTGCGGGCCGACTGCAGAGCCGATGACGTAAAAGGTGCTTTCTATCTCGTTTACCCATGCTTGGATAGCTGCAGTGGTGGCCTCTTTTAGGGTTTTTAGACCCTCTTCTACGCTCACGACTCTGGCGCCTAAAAGCTGCATGCGAAATGCGTTTAGCTGCTGACGCTCTACGTCGGTCGCGCCCATATATACGTCGCACTCAAGGCCGAGCAATGCCGCCGCGGTCGCAGTCGCTACGCCGTGCTGACCCGCGCCCGTCTCGGCTAAGACCTTTTTTTTGCCCATTTTCTTGGCTAGAAGTGCCTGAGCTAGGGCGTTATTTATCTTATGCGCGCCGGTGTGGTTTAGATCTTCGCGTTTGAGGTAAATTTCATGCCCGTAGTGCTTGCTTAGGCGTTTTGCGTGATATAGCGGGCTCGGGCGCCCGACGTAGTTTTTTAGTAGATCGTCTAGCTCGGCCTCAAATTCAGCTGTTTTTGCGATGCGTTCGTAAGCGGCCTCTAGCTCATCTAGCGCGAACATAACGGTTTCGGGCACGAACTGTCCGCCGAATTTGCCAAAATATGCTTTTTTATTCATCGGTATCCTTTAAATTTTCGTTCTATTTTAGCATTTTAAGTTTTTATTCGGCTTATTTGGGGTGCCGTATGGCAGCGTTAGCCGGTAGGCTGGTAAAATGAGTAAATTTAAAACATGCCATATTTTATTTAGGCAAGGCGGTAAAGGCGTAAATTTGCCTTCGCCGCAAACAAATTTACGCCTTTATTAGCTCCAAAATTTTCCTTATTTTGTCGGCCGATTTTATACCGTTTTTGTCCTCGACTTTTGAGTTTAGATCGAGCACTCGCGGGTTAAATTTGATCGCTTCGCGCGCGTTATGCTCGCCGATACCGCCCGCCATACCGAAGTCAAATTTGACCTCACGCAAAATTTCCCAATCAAAGCTGATGCCGTTGCCGCCGGCGTTTTGCCCCTTACAGTCAAAAAGCGGCATATCGCAAAGCGCGGTATCTACGGCGGGCAGCTCGTCTAGCACGCTATAGACGCGCCAAACCTCTAGCCCCACCGCCTTTAAATTTGCGTACAAATTTGAGCTAACCTCGCCGTGGATCTGCGCAACGTCAAGTGGGACAAATTCGCAGATTTCCATTATCTCGCAGTCACTTTGACCTGCAAAAACGCCTACGCATTTTTTGCCTGCCGCATGCGCGATATCCGCTATCTCTCGCGCCGTTTGTGCGCTTACTTGACGTTTGCTTTTGGCAAATATCGCGCCCAAAAAATCAACGTCCAAACTCGCCACGTCGCGCGCCTCCGCAGGCGTTTTGATACCGCAAATTTTAACCAGCGTCACGCTTCGCCTCGTACGTAGTCCTCGAAATAGCGATAAACTTTACCGCTTTTTATCGCGTTCAGGATGACCTCTTTTGCCTGCGCGGGACTGTCCGCGACGCCTGCTGTGTAGAGCGCAAACATCGCGTTTAGCACGACGACGTCAAATTTCGGTCCGTCCAGCTCGCCTTTTAAAATTTGCTTTAACGCTTCGGCGTTTTGCTCAGGCGTGCCACCCTCGATCTCGCTGTGAAACGCCCGTCTGAAGCCAAACTGCTCGGGCGTGATGCTGTACTCGCTGATCTGACCGTCTCGTAGCTCCACGACTCGCGTCTCGTCACATAGGCTTATCTCGTCTAGTCCGTCCTCGCCGCGAACTACCAGCGCTCGCTCGCGTCCTAGTAGCTGTAGCGTCTCGGCGTAGAGGCGCAAAACGGGTTTATGATAGACGCCTACTAGCTGATTTTTGAGCGCTAAATTTGGATTTAGCAGCGGGCCTAGCACGTTAAAAACCGTGCGGATACCAAGGCGCTGGCGTACTTCGCGCACCTCGCCCACTAGCGGGTGAAAAAACGGCGCGTGGAAAAAGGCTAAGTTTTTGTCGTTTAGCAGCTCGTGCTGTCGCAGGAGCGAATTTGAGCTCTTAACGCCCAAAATTTCCAGCACGTCCGAGCTGCCCGATTTGCTGGAAACGGCTTTGTTTCCGTGCTTTGCGACTTTGACGCCAAGGCTTGCGAGGATAAACGCGACGGTCGTTGAGATATTTATCGTTTTAAAGCCGTCGCCGCCCGTGCCGCAAAGATCGATCATCGGCGAAGGATCGCGGTAGGTCTGCGAGTATTTTAGGATGTTTTTAGCGAGGCTTGCTAGGCTTTGCGGATAGAGGCTTTTTTCGCTGATTAGCACCAAAAGTGCAGCTAGCTGCGTGATCTCGTACTCTTTGCTAGCGATGATTTCGCAAATTTGCTCAAAGTCGCGGTCGTCCAGGCGCTCGTTTTCTTGAAGCTTGATTAAAAACGGCTTTAGCTGGCGGATTTTGGGCTCTTTGGCGACCTCGGCCGTAGGCGCTGCTTCGTAGTTGATGAAATTTTCGATGATTTTTTTGCCGTACTGCGTGAAGTAACTCTCGGGGTGAAACTGGATGCCAAAAATCGGCCTGTCTCTCACGCTAAGCGCCATCACTACGCCGTCTTCGCTCACGGCATCGGCCTCTAAATTTGACGGTAGCTCGTCCACGTAAAGAGAGTGGTAGCGCATGACCTCAAATTCGTCCGGCAGTCCCGTAAACAGCGGCTCTTTGCGGCTAACTTTTATGAGCGAGGTTTTGCCGTGATATGGCTTTTCTAGGCGTTTGATCTTTGCGCCGTGCACGAGTCCGATCGCCTGATGTCCGAGGCAGATACCAAGGATCGGCGCGGCGATGTCGCTTTGCAAAATCTCTAAACAAATGCCGCTATCTTGCGGGTGTTTTGGGCCCGGGCTTAGCACGATTTTGCTCGGACTTAGCCTGCGGATCTCGTCTAGCGTGATCTTGTCGTTGCGCACGCAGCGCACTTCTTCGGAAGTTAGTTCGCGTAGATACTGTTCTACGTTGAAGACGAAGCTGTCGTAGTTGTCGATCAATAAAATCAAAATTTTCTCCTTTTTTGCGGCTTGTCTTTTTGCCCTATACTTCGTTGCTTTTAAATTTGGCTCGGTCATTACCGACTAGGTAACTCCCGTCGCCAAATTTAAAAGCGCCTCGTCTAGAACAAAAATACTTCGCCTTAGCTTTTTTACGTCCAAATTTGAAGTCAAATTTGGCTAAATTTGCAAATTTTACCCACCGAGACCCACATCTTGAAAACTCAAATTTAAAATTTGCGATGCTTTGCGCGAGCAAAGCCATGTCGCCACCTTAAAAGCGTCGTAGGGAGATGGGGATTAAAGGGGGTGGGGAGCTCTTTTGCTTCGGCTTTGCCTTGCAACTGCTAGCAGAGCGCAATTTAAGCCCCCACCCCCTTTACAACAAAGTAAAAAACAACCTCAAACGGTTGTTTTTTACGAAAAGCCCAAATTTATATTTCTCAAATTTCCTTTGCGTTTTTCGCAAACACGTTTAGCACCGAGGCGCGTTTTTTACAAATTTCTTTATATTCGTATTCGGGAACGCTATCTATAACTATGCCGGCTCCCGCCTGCACAAAAATTTCGGCAAAATTTTCCCTGCGCTCCCCGCTTTTTAAATTTGACTCGTTTGCGCCGTCAAGGTGCGGATCATGCCCGCTAGCGTCAAATTTGCCGTCAAATTTACGCGCAAATATTGCGCTTCTAATCAAAATCGCCATTTGCGCGTCGCCGTTAAAGTGGAAAAATCCGATACCGCCGCCGTATGCGTTGCGCCTATAGGGCTCAAGCTCGGCGATGATCTCCATGGCGCGGATTTTGGGCGTACCGCTGAGCGTACCTGCGGGGAAGATGCTACCGACCGCGTCAAATGCATCCAGATCGTCCGCCTTCGCGCCGTAGACGTCGCTTACGATATGCATCACGCTCTCGTAGCGCACGATGCGCATGGCGTTTTTGACCGCGACGCTTTTTGGCTTGCTGACGCGGCCGATGTCGTTGCGGGCGAGGTCGATGAGCATTTTGTGCTCGGCTAGCTCTTTTTCGTCGCTTAGCAGTTCGCTCTCGAGCGCAGCGTCCTGGGTCGCGTCCTTACCGCGTCCGCGCGTGCCGGCTATGGGCGCGACGTAGATGTTACCCTCTTTGATCTCGCAGACTAGCTCTGGGCTAGAGCCCGCGACGTCGCCGTAGGGGGTCGGGAAGTGAAACATATAGGGGCTCGGGTTTGCCTCGCTTAAGGCTCGGTAGAAATCCAAGCTATCCATATCCGAGGCTAGTTTTAGCTGCTCGCTTAGCACGACTTGAAAGACGTCGCCGCTTTTTAGATACTCTTTGGCGCGCTTTGCAATGTTTAGAAAATGCTCTTTTTCGCCGTTCAAATCGGTTAAAATCTTATATTCGCTCTGCCGTTTTGCGCGGTCCTGGGCGGCTTTTACTTCGTCCTCTGCGCTAAATTTAACTAAAAAATCGTAATACCGCTCGCTATCGCCGTAAAAGCTGTAAATTTTGCTATTTTTATCAAAGTGCAGATAGGCGCGGGCATTGGCGTAGAAAAAGTCGGGGAAATCATACTGCGAGGCATTAAATTCGGGGATTTTTTCAAAATATTTTATCCCACCGTAGCCCAACACCCCAAACAATCCCGCAAAAGGCGCGTCAAATTTTTGAGCTTTAAAATAGCTCTTAAGCCTTGCAAAATCGGTTTGCTCGCTGCTTATATACTCGCAGTCGATGCCGACGATAGTCTGCGTCGTATCCTCGGCGAGGTAGGAGTTAGCGAATTTTTCGCGGATCTTTTCGTAATAAAAAACTGGGCTCAAAAGTAGCATAAAATATCCTTTAATGAGCGTAGATTATATAAAAATTAAGCTTAAATTTCATTTGACGGCGGCGTCAAAAAGCTCGCGCTCTAGCCTTTGCGCCGCGTCTAGGGCGGGACAGTCCGAGGCGCCGTATCTGGCTGCGACGCTTTTTATATCCTCAAAGCTCACGACTGTTTTACCCTTTCTTTTTTGAAATAAAAACTTAAACGGAAGCTCCAGCGCTAGCCGCGGTTCGCATTCTATTAACGGCGCAAGTACGCCAGGAGCGCCGAAGATTACCGTGATCGACGGCGTCAAATTTACTCCCGTTTGCGCGGCGAAAACGTGATGGGGCACTACGGCAAATTCGCTAATATCTCTCATATCAAGCAGCCTTTGAAATCTCTTAACCGCGGCTTCTAGCTCTAGCTCGCTTTGGCCTTCCGTGACGCCTGCAAAGGCTAAATTTAACCCCGCAAAAATCATCAAAAACAATCTTTTCAATAATTTTCCTTTTTTAAATTTTAAAATTAATTTTACCCAAAAACGGCTAAAATCGGATTTTACTTTAAGGCGAGATTATGGAAATTTTATCGGTTGCGTCGATCGGTTACGTTTGTTTGGGGCTATTTGTCGGCTTTTTGTCCGGATTTTTGGGTATCGGCGGCGGTGCGGCAGCCGTACCGATACTCGTATTTTTGGGCTTTGACGTCAAATACGCAATCGGCGTAAGCGTCCTTCAGATGATGTTTAGTTCGGTCTACGGCTCGCTTTTAAATCTCAAAAATAAGACCCTAGATCTAAAGCCCGCTTTGGTACTCGGCAGCGGCGGCTTTTGCGGGGCGAGCGCGAGCGGCTTTATCGTAGCGAGCGTTCCATCGAAATTTTTGCTTCTTACTCTCATTTGTATTCAAATTTTTAACGTTATTAAGTTATTTTTTAAAAATCCGGAGCCAAAAGGTGCGCACAATCCATCTCTCGTACCGCTTTTTTTCGTAGGACTTTTTGTCGGCGCGGTAGCGATCAGCGTGGGTATCGGAGGCTCGGTTATCATCATGCCGGTTTTGATAAATTTCTTAAACTACGACATAAAAAAGGCGATCAGCACGGGACTGTTTTTTGTGATATTTTCGTCGATTTCGGGCTTTATCAGTCTAACTTTGCAAGGGCTCGTGCAGTACGAGGTCGGCGTTTTGGTCGGTATCGGCTCGCTTATAAGCGTGAGGTTTGGCGTAGCTTTGGCGCAAAAGATCGACCGCACCGTCCAAAAAAGATGCCTGCTTGCGCTTATTTGCACGACGCTAATTATAATGATAAATAAGCTTTTTGCTTAAATTTAGTATTTGCGATAAATTTTGGTTTTGCTAAATTTTACCGCTTTAATAGCTGAAACTACTTTTGGCGGGTTCAGAAACTCGCATAAATTTAAAACAATGCAGTCAAATTTACGGGAAGCGCGGGAGCGAGGTAAATTTATCGTATCCGCTCCCGAGAATAGATCAAAAATTTTCTAAAAATCCGCCGTCGCTTAGTTTTAGCTCAAGGTCTTTTACGTAGTCTTCAGCCGCTTTTTGATATTCGTTTTTGCTGGCGGTTTTTATCGCGCCGTTTTTGACGGCAAACTCCAGTTTGCGCTCTTGTGCGAATTTTGCCGTTTGTTTTACGATATTTTCGAGCGAGTTTTCGCCGTTAAATTTAAGCGCGATAAAGGCATCAAACTGCGAAAAATTTGCCGGTACGTTTAGCTCGTCGGAGATTTTTATCACGGGTTCGTCGCTAGATGAAAAATACTCAAAATACCCCCCGTACTCGCTCTTTTAGGCGGCTTTTGCCTACTTCGTAAGCGATTTTTGGGCGCTCGTAGGTCGTTAGCTTTGCGCAGTTTGCGGCTAAAATTTCCATAAAGCCAAAATAGGCCGATTTTACCGCGTTTTCATCGTCTTTTAAGAGCGCGACGACGTCGGCGAAATTTACGCTTGCCGGATAAACGTCGGTAAATACCTGATAAAGCCAGTCGTACTGCGGCTTCATCGGAGCGCCGTTTATATTTACGTAGCCATCTTTTGCTCGGTCGAAATTTGCCGAGATATGCAGCTTGCAAAGCTCGTCTGCGCCGATATTTACGCTAAAGTCGTCTGAAACGAGGTCTTTGTGCGTTATCATGCTACGCCTAAAAACCCTGTTTGTTAAAAAATCAAGCATCTGTTCTTTTTGGATACGCGAGCCAAAATTCGCATCTATATATGCGTCAAATTCGTCTATGCCTAAATTTGATTGAAAAACGTCCTCTAGTCCTACCTCGGCGAGATAGGCAAGGCCGTTTTTATCAAGCTCGGCCGCAAAATCCTTAAAATAAATCGGGTCGTTAAAAACTTCCAGATACTCGTGCGCTATATACGAGTCGCTAGCGGATAAGATATAGTCGATGTGAAATTTTAGGCTTTCGTAATTTAAGAAAATTTGACTTACGTTGCCGTCTTTTTGACAAAATTTCGCGTATTCGCCAAGTACTTTTAAAAGCTCCCTTGCTTTGGCTACTTTTGCGGCTTCTCCTTTTACGTCTTTGGTGCCAAATACTAAAAAATCTCTGATCGTATCCTTGATCTTCCAGCCCGGATAGACGTTGTAGCTCACGTAGGCCACGCCGTTTGGGCTCAAAAATCGCTTGATCGTTTTTAAAATCGCGTCCTTTACGGCATCAGGCACCCAGCTATAAACGCCGTGGCAGACGATGTAGTCAAATTTCCCGTAAGCACTCACGTCTGTATCCGTAAGATCGCAGATATCTTTTGCCATAAATTTTATATTATCCACGCGCATTTGTGCTGCTAGCTCTTTGGCTTTATTTATCTGCACTTCGCTTAGATCTATGCCAAGAGCCTTTGCCTGCGGGTTTGCGATAGCAAAAGGAAATAAATTTCCGCCGTAGCTGCAGCCGATTTCCAGCACTTTAGCCGTTTTTGACGGCGGCGGCGTCAGCGACAAAAACGAAGCCAAAGCTTCAAGGCGTGCGGGAGAAGTCTCCGCAAAAGCACCCGAGACATAGGGAAGCTCGTCGTAGGATTTTTGTATATCGTTCATTTGCACGTCCTTTAAATTTATATAAATTTTATAGCGATGATAATACAATATACGCCGTTAAATCCAAGTAAATTTAGGCAAAAAATGAACGACACCATCAAAATCACGGGCGCGCGCGAGCACAACCTAAAAAATTTAAATCTTGAAATTCCTAAAAACAAGCTCGTAGTTTTCACCGGACTTAGCGGCAGCGGCAAGAGCACGCTAGCCTTTGATACGCTTTATGCCGAGGGACAGCGCAGGTATATGGAGAGCCTCAGCAGCTACGCCAGGCAGTTTCTAGACCGCGTAGGCAAGCCCGACGTCGATAAGATCGAGGGTCTAACGCCTGCTATCGCGATAGATCAAAAAACCACGTCCAAAAACCCACGCTCGACCGTGGGCACGATAACGGAAATTTACGACTACCTGCGCCTTCTATACGCTCGCATCGGCATCCAGCACTGTCATAAGTGCGGCAAACCGATCTCTAAAATGTCGGCTAGCGATATCATAAACGAGATCCAAAAGCTCCCCCAGGGCGCTAAAGTCGTCATCTACGCTCCGCTCGTGCGCGAGAAAAAGGGCACGTGGGCGGATTTGATCGAAAATTTACGCGGCAAAGGCTACGTACGCGCCCAGATAGACGGCGTGCAGGTGAGATTAGACGAGGAGATCGAGCTAGCTAAAACCAAAAAACACACGATAAAGCTAATAGTAGACCGCATCGTGATAGATGCCGATAACGCGCAGCGCCTAGCCCAGGACGTAGAAAAAGCGCTAAATGAAAGCTACGGCGAGGTCGAGATCGAGATCGCAAACGCCGAAGAACTCGGGCTAAAAGAGAGCTTCATCCACTACAGCGAGCACTCGGCGTGCTTTGATTGTAAAATTTCATTTACGCCGCTAGAACCGCTTAGTTTTAGCTTTAACTCCCCAAAGGGCGCATGCGAGAGGTGCGACGGGCTTGGTATCAGATATAGCCTGGATCTCACCAAAGTGATCGACGAAGAAAAAAGCATCGAAGGCGGCGCGATAAAGCTTCTTTACGGCTACAATATGAGCTATTATTATAAATTTTTGCTGGCTTTTTGCGAGCAAAACGGTATCGACGTAAAGCGCCCCTACTGCGAGCTTAGCGAGGACGAGAAGCGCCTCGTGCTCTACGGCAACGTAAAAGAGGTCGAGTTTTTCTGGAAGAAAAACAAGCTGCTGCGCAAATTTGAAGGCGCGCTAAAAATCACTCACGGACTGCTAAAAGACTACAAGGACTTCGACGAATACATGAGCGAGAAGATCTGCGACGACTGCGGCGGACACAGGCTAAAGCCTCAAAGCCTAGCCGTCAAGGTCGCAGGGCGCGGTATCGGCGAAATTTTAGATATGAGTATCGAAAACTGCACCGCGTTTTTTTCAGACGAGTCAAATTTTAGCTACCTTAGCGAATACGACAGGACGATTGCCAAGCCGATATTTAAGGAGATAAACGAGAGGCTGTTTTTTCTCTACGACGTGGGGCTGGGGTATCTCTCGCTCGGACGCGACGCGCGCACGATTAGCGGCGGCGAAGCGCAGCGCATCAGGATCGCTAGCCAGATCGGATCGGGCCTTAGCGGCGTGATGTACGTGCTAGACGAGCCTAGCATCGGTCTGCACGAGCGCGATACGCTAAAGCTCATCAAAACCCTGCGAAATTTGCAAGCCAAAGGCAACTCGGTTATCGTAGTCGAGCACGATAAAAAGACGATCGAGGAGGCCGACTACGTCGTGGATATCGGGCCTGGAGCGGGGAAATTCGGCGGGCAGATAGTTTTTGCCGGCGACGTGAAAAGCCTGCTTGGCTCAAGTACGCAAACCGCGCTTTACATAAACGGCGAAAAGGAAATCGACTACCGAAAAGACCGAAAAATCGACACGTGGCTTGAGATCTCAAACGTAAATATCAACAATATATCAAATTTAAGCGCGCGCTTTCCGCTGCGAAATTTAGTCGGTATCACGGGAGTTTCGGGCTCTGGTAAAAGCTCGCTCGTGCTACAAACCCTGCTACCTGAAGCCCAGGAGCAGCTAAACCGTGCCAAAAAGGTAAAAAAGGTCGCGGGGGTAAATTTGAGCGGACTAGAAAATCTAGACAAAGTGATCTACCTCGATCAAAGCCCGATCGGCCGCACTCCGCGCAGTAATCCTGCCACCTACACGGGCGTGATGGACGAGATCAGAGGGCTTTTTGCGCAGACTAAGGAAGCCAAACTGCGCGGATACAAGATCGGCAGGTTTAGCTTTAACGTCAAGGGCGGACGCTGCGAAAAGTGCCAAGGCGAGGGCGAGATCACGATCGAGATGCACTTTTTGCCCGACGTAAACGTCGTTTGTGACTCGTGCGGCGGCACTCGCTACAACGCACAGACGCTTGAAATCCTCTACAAAGGCAAAAGTATCGCCGACGTGCTAAATATGAGTATCGACGAGGCGGTGGAGTTTTTTAAATCCGTGCCTAAAATCGCTAGCAAACTAACGACGCTGCAAGACGTGGGTCTGGGCTACATCACGCTGGGACAAAACGCCGTGACGCTAAGCGGCGGCGAGGCGCAGCGCGTAAAACTAGCAAAGGAGCTCAGTCGCTCGGATACTGGAAATACGCTCTATATCCTTGACGAGCCGACTACGGGGCTGCATTTTGCCGACGTCGATAGGCTCGTGCGCGTGCTACATCACCTGGTCGATCTTGGCAACTCGGTCTTTGTCATCGAGCACAACATGGACGTCATCAAAAACTGCGACTACATCGTCGATATGGGGCCTGAAGGCGGCGCAAAAGGCGGTAAAATCATCGCGCAGGGCAGCGTAAAAGAGGTCGCTAAAAATCACGCAAAAACGGGCAGCTATACGGGTAAATTTTTAGCCGAAGAGCTGGAAAATATGAAAAACGCGGCAAAAAAGGCGAAGAAAAAATAAACGGCGAAGAAGATCGGTAAAATTTAAAAAGCTATGTCGGCGTAAATTTACGAGAGCTTGCCGCGTTAAATTTGAAGGAACAAAAATGAACGCAAAACTCTATCTAAACAAAGCCGTTATGCAGCTATCAAGGGGACTTGAGGAGGGCGGCGTACAGAGCCTAAAGGATGCGCTTAAAAGCGACGGCGACGAGGCGAGCAAGGTGCAAGCTAGCGTGATTTTAGGCGAATATTTCGTGATGAAAGGCGAATTTGCGCAGGCTAGGCGACATCTCGAAGCCGTAGTCGAAAACTCTAGCGAACTGGAAGAAAAATACGACGACTTACTAAACGATGAGATTTATAAAGCCGATCTGCCACTAGATATGATAGATCGATTCGGGTTTTTAGCGAAATGACAGGCAAATTTGTGATATAAATTTGACGGTTTTCGGGCTTAACCGCGCCAAATTTAGCCCGCAAAACGGCTGTAAATTTAATGAAAGGCAAAAATGAGACTTTGGACGATAAGCTTTAAATATCTCGACGCAAAGGGGCTCGTGGCGCTTTGGCGCGAGGCGCTGCTAGCTAAAAACGTGCTGGCTGGGCTTACTAAAGGCTACAAAAATCACCCGCAGCTTGACCGCTTTTACGCGCATGAAAACCCGCTAGAGGCGATAAATGCGTATCTGGCGGGGGTTTACTCACAGGCCTGCGCTCGCGGGTATAAATTTGACGCGGCAAAAGTTGGTGAATTTGACGAGCGAAATTTAGCCAAAATAGCCGTCTCTCGTGGGCAGATAGAGTATGAATTAGCCTTTTTGCAAGAGAAGCTAAAATCGCGCGACGTCGAGGCTTACGAGCGAAATTTAAGCGTAAAAGATATAGAAATCGCGAGCATTTTTAAAGAGGTCGGGGGCGGAATCGAGCCGTGGGAAAAGGTGAAAATTTAGCGCTGTATCGCACGTAAATTTTGGCTTGCTTGCGCAAATTTGATTAAAACGCCAAAATACGTTGCGTCGATTTTGCCAAAAACTACGGCAAATTTCGAGCGTTAATTTAGATGTTTAAAACGCCGTAAAATAGCGCAAATTTGGCGTTAGGTTAATACGCGGCTTTGAGTGAGTAAATTTGATTTTGCGTTTCGGCGACGTATGGACGTAAGATAAAAATCTCGCACGAATAGCGTTGTTATAAAATTTACGAGCTAGCGCGGGCCTTTGCTAAATTTAGCGTTTTAAATTTGACGGCAAATTTAAAGGACGAAATAGTCAAATTTAAAAAGGCGAACCCGGCGTTATCTCCGCCAAATTCGCCTTTGTTTTTCAAAAAAACTTCGCCGACCGATCAAATTTTGCGTTCAAATTTGACGGATCGAAGCTTGTTTTACTCCGCTCTCATCTGCTCGGCGGCAGGCACTTTAGGCAGTCCAGGCATCAGCATCGTCGATCCGCTAACCACCACTATAAAGCCCGCTCCGCCGCGGATCTCAAGCGCGCTAACCTCGAAGCTAAAGCCTTTCGGCCTTCCTAGCAGCTTAGCATCCGAGCTAAAGCTATACTGCGTTTTTGCGATGCAAACGGGCATACTCTCAAAGCCTAGGCGCGAAATCTCGGCCAGATCCTCCTGCGCGCGCGGGCTAAAGACGACGTCTTTGGCGCCGTAAATTTTAGTCGCGATCTTTTCGATCTTGGTTTTGACGGGGTCGGCGGGCTCATACGTGAAGTTTATCTCGCGAGCCGGTTTTTCGCAGATTTGCGCGACTTTTTTGGCTAGATCCTCCGTGCCTGCACTTCCCTTTAAAAAGCCCTCGCACACGCTAAACTCAGCCCCCGACTCCTCGCAAAGAGCGCGCACGTGGGCGATCTCGTCGTCCGTGTCGGTCGCAAATTTATTGAGCGCGACGATGACGTTTTGGTTAAAGTTTTTGAGATTTTCTATGTGGGCTTTTAGGTTTTCGCCGCCTAGCTTTAGCGCGTCTAAATTTGGCTGCGAGATGCCGTCTTTATCGCATCCGCCGTTGTATTTTAGCGAGCGGATGGTGCTTACTAGCACGACGCATTTTGGCGCTAAATTTGCGGTTCGGCACTTGATATCGAGGAATTTTTGCGCTCCCAGCTCTGCGCCAAAACCCGCCTCGGTCACGACGTAGCCCGCTAAATTTAGCGCCGTTTTGGTCGCGATCACGCTGTTGCAGCCGTGCGCGATGTTTGCAAACGGCCCGCCGTGGATGAGCACGGGCGTGCCCTCAAGCGTTTGCACGAGGTTTGGTTTTATCGCCTCTTTTAACAGTACGCAGACGGCACCGGCGCAGTTTAGGGATTTTGCTCGCACGAGGCCGCCCTCTTTATCGTAGGCGACGACTATATTTTCGACGCGCTCTTTTAGATTTTTTAGGTCGGTCGCGAGGCACAGGATCGCCATTATTTCGCTAGCGGCCGTGATTACGAATCCGTCCTTGCGGGTAAAATTATTGCTCTTTTCAAGGCCTATCTCGATTTCCCTTAGCGAGCGGTCGTTCATATCCATGCAGCGCTTGAAAACGACACGCGCAGGATCGATGTTTAGGGCGTTGCCGTGGTGGATGTGGTTATCTAGCATCGCCGCGATGAGGTTATTTGCCGAGGTGATAGCGTGAAAGTCGCCGTTAAAGTGCAGGTTGATATCCTCGCTCGGCGTCACCTGCGAGTAGCCGCCGCCCGTCGCTCCGCCCTTTATACCGAAAACCGGCCCCAGGCTCGGCTCTCTAAGCGCGGCGCACACGCTTTTGCCGATACGCGCTAAGCCGTCTGATAGCCCGACGGTCACGGTCGTTTTGCCCTCGCCGTACGGTGTCGGATTGGTCGCGGTAACTAGGATGAGATTTGCGCTAGGCGCGCTGCCTAGTCGCGGCTCGATCTTGGCTTTTAGCTTGCCGAAAGTGTCTAGCGCCTCCTCGCCTAGTCCCAGTTTTGCGCCGATTTTTACGATATTTTGCGGCTTTGCACTCGCTTCTATTTCTCTGTCGCTTAGCATCGTCTTTCCTTAAAAATTTGATTTAAAATGATTTTGTAATTTTACCTCGCAAATGCGAAAAATCTCATTAAATTTTAGCCGCTCGTAATCAAATTTGGGCTAAATTTAAAACTAAATTTGACAAAGGATCGCGATGGAGGCGGTGAATGTTTTGCTTTTTGAGGGATTTACTACTATGGACGCGCTGGGGCCTGCCGAGGCGCTATCTAGGGCGCTGGATGACGGGCGAAAGTGCTATGAGATAGAGTATTTCTCGGCTACTGGCGGACTCGTCGGCGGCAGTACGAATGCTAAAATTTGGACGCGAAAGCTAGATGAGATGACCAAATTTGACCTCTTACTCGTGCCGGGCGGTTTTGCGGCTAGAGAGCTTGCGCACGAGGGCGAGTTTATCGCTATTTTGGGCGAGCTAGCGCGCAGACACGAGTACGTGATCACGGCGTGTACGGGCTCGGTTTTGCTAGCTAAAACAGGACTTTTGGACGTCATGGAGGCCACGAGCAACAAGTTATCGTGGCAGTGGGCGACCTCGGAGGCCCTGAATGTGCGCTGGATACGTGCGGCCAGGTGGTGCGTTAGCGGGAAATTTTACACTAGCTCGGGCGTGAGCGCGGGCATCGACGCGGCTCTGGGTTTTATCGCGGATATGCATGGTCGGGACGAGGCACAGCGTATCGCTCGAGCGATGGAGTACGTCTGGAATAGCGACAAAAACGCGGAGTTGTTTTAAATTTTAGTTTGCGGCGGTTGCTAAAATTTGACGGATAAATTTAAGCCGAGTCAAATTTCGAGGCACCGTGCCTAAAAGATACGTGAAAAATGAATTTGCCAAATCAGCCGCCAAAAACACGCGTAAAAAAACAAATTTAGTCTGATAGTCGGAAGATTTCTGATTTATGGCTAAAAACAAGTAAATAATCCAAATCAGTGCAAATTTTACTGCCAAAAATCGCGAATTTTATAAATTTAGCGGTTTTGGGCGACAGGCTTATCGTCGTTTAGAGCGTTTTAAGCTTTTCACGCACCAAGGCAACGTAAATCATCGCTAGCGTCGTCGCAAACCAAATAACATACGGCAGGCAAAAAACAAAAGGCTTTTCGTAGTAGTCGTATTGCACGCCGACGTTGCGGCTGATGTAGAGGTAAAAGCCGCCTACGATGATGATGTAAAACGCGATAGCGACGGCGTCGCAGATGCGAACTAGCTTGCTGGTCGGATGTTTTTGTTTAGATACGGTCTCGTGATTATGGCTCATCTTTTCTCCTTTTTTTTGGGAAATGTTATCATAATTTGGAAAACATCTCGATAATTTACGTCAAAAAAGGCCAAAATTTATGATTAAAAAAATCGAAATTTAAGCATATTTTATGGGGAAGGTAAATGCGCTCACATTTTGCTTTCAAGGATAAAAAACGGATTTATATTTTTTTGGCGCAAAACATTTGCGCCGTATTTAGCTCCAAGTGCCATTGCCCTCGTATACCCAAGTGCCGTTGCCCGCAGACTCTCCGTCTCGGTTGATTTTTAGCATTTTATCCTCCTAAAACGAGATATAAGCATTATTTTCCGCGGCTTGCTTCTTTTGCCTTTATCGCTTCGTAAATTTCATCCGCGTTCGTCAAATTTGCGTCCAAAAACTCCTGCGCCTTTTTGAGCGTGCGCGCGCCCATGATGCCGTCAGATTTGACGCCGATAGCCTTTTGCACGTATAAAATTTTATCTTTTTGCGTCATCTGCGGCGCGGTTTTGGCGGCGTCGGTCGAGTTTGTTTCGCGCGCCGTCTCGTTTGAGCCGTCAAATTTAGCCGTCATCTCGCGAAATTTGGCCTCCAGGCCGCGCGATGCCTCAAAGCGCTCGTCAAGCTGCATAAGGGTCGGAGCGTAGCCAAAACTCGACACTGCGCCGTAGATCGCGCCGACCGCTCCAAAACCCGCTAAAATTTTAAAAAACAGCGAAAAAGCCTCTTTGTTTCGCATGCTTTGGCGGTACTCTTTAGGCACGCAGCTTCGGCGAAATAGCGTAATCAGCGCGCTAATAGGCGCCAAGACGCACCAAGCCGTGCCCGCGCAAATAGCCAAAAATATAAGCGTATAAATAGGCGCCATGATGTAGCGATCGGCTAAATTTTCGCCCAAAAATCCCGCCGTAAAAACCAGCGCAAGCAGCCAAAATAGCGAGCCCAGCCCAAACCAAACCGCAGGCGAATAAACGGGAGAGATTTTATCTAGGCATTTTTTCATCGTTTCGCCCAGTTTACTCGCCGCGCCCCTTGAGACGTAGCCGTCGCAGGCCTCTATCACGGCATTTGCGGCCTCATTTTGCGCGCCGTCTGTTTTAGCGATACGCTTTAGCGCGGAGTCTAGAGCGGGCTGCGAGCAGTAGCGCGTGAAAAATTTAAACGCCTCGCGTCTAGTTATCTTGCCGTCGGCGTCAATCTTTTCTAGTATCATTATCTCGTCTGCGAAAAGATCGTCGAAAAAAGGCGGACGGATAAAGGCGTAGGGCGGGTTGCTAAAGCCCACCGCCTCGTACTCCTTGCCAAGCAGTATAAAATTTAGCTTCGTTATCGCGCTAGAACCTACGTAAGAAAACAGGTGCGAATCCTCTCCGCCGCTCTCTTCGTCTTGATAAAAAGGTATCGTCTGCGAGAGAAATTTACAGCTGCGAGCGCACAAGAAGTCCAAAAGCTCGTCGGCGTATGCGCTCGATTTTATGCGTAAATTTACGCTTGGTTTCGCGTAGGCGCCGATGCTTGCTACGGTGGTAAAGTATCCGTGTCCGCTACACTGGGCGCACTGCACGTAGCCGGACCCGCCGCATCCGCCGCACCTAACCGTGCCAGATCCCGAGCAGCCGTAGCAGGTATTTGAACCGCTGCCTCCACACGATGAACAGCTCTCGTAGCGATACGTCACATAGGTGCTACCGTCGGAGTTATACTGGGTGTGAGGGCGATTTATGCCGCCGCTGCCTCCGCACGTAGAGCAGCTTTGTCGTCCGCGTCCGCCGCAGCTGGAGCAGGTTTTTTTGCCTCGTCCGCCGCACTCGCCGCAGCGCGTCTGCCCGTCGCCGCCGCAGCTTCCGCAGCGCTCGCTCATGCTAAATGGCTTAAAATCGTAATACCTAACCGTGCCGCCTGATTTTGCCACGGCTTCTTTTGCGTCTTGGCGTAGTTCGGCGAGTAAAATCTCGTGCAAATCGGCGCTATCTCTAGCCTGCAGCAAGCACTCTCTGGCGTGATTTTCGTAGCCGCGCGTATCGTCGCCGAAATGTATCTGCTCCTTTGCGCCGCCTGCTGTTTTGCTCTCTTCACGCTTGCCGTAAAACTCCCACGTCACGGTTGCCATCGCTTCAAAATCAAAAATTTCGTGCGAAATTTCTACCAAATCCTCAGGCTTAGCTTGGTTGCCGCTTACTAGATTTCGCAGCCCTTTTAAAAACGGCTCGTGTAAATTTAACTCGTCAAATTCGCTCATTTTAAATCCTAAATTTTTACTCGTCTATTCCCGCGCGCTTTTTTATCTCGCTTAAAAACTCCGCCCCGCCGTCTGCGAAGGCCTCGCGCGGCACGGCGTAAAACATAGAGTTTGCGATGATAACGACGACGAAACTACCGATATATCGGGCGTGGCTGATGGCGTTATAAAAATATCTGCCCTCGCCGAATTTGCTTTTTTGCACGAAAAATCCATCCTCTAAGATCACGCTTTTTTGCCCGAATTCGCCGTAGTTTGCTTTATTTATCAGCGCGCGAGTAAGCAGCCAAGGCCGCAGTCCCGTAGCGTAAAGCAGAGTAAAAAACGCGGCCATCCACGATAGGTAGGCTAGATTTTCCACGCCGCTAAAACCGTAATCTCTAAGCAAGTCGCTAAGCTCCCTGAAGTAAAATTTGACGCACAAAAGCGTGATAAAAAACATGCCAAGAGCCGACGCCGTAAAGTCGCATATACGTATGTTTCGCATAAATTTATCGCCCTTATAAACGATCTTGCCCACCTCGCGCGTCATGGCTTTATACTCGGCGCTAGGCTTTATCTCAAAGTCGGCTTTTAAATTTGGCATTTGCTTCCTTTAAATTTTCAAATTTTGATGAGATATTATCAAATTTGCCCTAAATTTACGCTATTTTTAAAACAGCCGCTAAAACGAGAATTAAGCCTAAATTTCGTAAAATCACTGCTAAGACGCGAGGTCGCGTAATACGATAAAAGGCAAACGATGCAAAGTTGGACATAATAAATCCCGCTAAATTTAAACCAAATCAACCACTAAATTTAAATTTAAGGCAGAATAATGAAAAGACGAGATTTTCTAAAACTAGGCGCGCTGGCTGCGGCTTCTGCGCAAGCAAAACAGTTTGACGCGGCGGCGCAGGCGATATTTGACGAGCAGATGGGGCTTTGCGCGAATAAATTCGGCGCGTTTTACGTCCAAACCATCGGCGGCAGGGTCGTTGGCACCGAGCCGTTCGAGGGCGACGCGATGCCGACGGTGCTAAACAACGCCCTAAGCGATCACATCCAAAACGAAACGCGCGTGAAATACCCATACGTGCGCAAAAGCTTCCTTGAAAATCCCTCAAATCCAAAACCGGAGCTTCGCGGTAAAGAGCCCTTCGTGCGCGTTAGCTGGGACGAGGCGATAAAGCTAAGCGCCAAAATTTTAAAAGAAAACTTCGATAAATACGGCTCGCAGGCCATTTACGGGCAGCTTTATCAGTGGGGCAGCCTAGGCAAGGTCGGCCACTCGCAGCGCACCGCAAAGCGCATGCTAAACGCGCTAGGAGGCTACGTGAGCGAGCTTGGCGGCTACTCATACGGCGCGGCGACGGCGTTTTTGCCTCACGTGACCGGTTCTATCGATCCGACGCATAATCCTACGCGCTGGGAGGGCGTGGTAAAGGAGGCTAAAACGATCGTGTTTTGGGGCACTAACCCCGTCGTCTCAAACAAGATCGCTATCGGCGTGCCGATGCACAACTCCTACGCCTACTACGAGATTATGAAAGAGAAATTTAAAAAAGGCGAGATGAAAATTTACAGCATAGACGTCTACCGCAACGAAACGGCGGAGTATTTCGGAGCGCAGTATCTCGCCGTGCGCCCTTGCACCGATACGGCGATGCTGATCGGGCTTTGCGAATATCTTTACGAAAACGGCCTTTACGACAAGGAATTTATTGAGCGCTACACGGTCGGGTTTGATAAATTTAAGGATTATTTCACGGGCGCGAAAGACGGCGTGAAAAAGGATCTAAAATGGGCGAGTAAAATTTGCGGCGTGAGCGAAAAAGAGCTAAAAAATTTAGCCGACACGCTAGCTAAAAAAGACACGCTCATAGTCACGGGCTATTCGATACAGCGACAGCACCACGGCGAGATGGCGTACTGGGCGCTCATAGCGCTAGCTGCGATGCTAGGCGACATCGGCAAGACGGGGCGCGGCTACGTGATGAACGATCAGATGCATAAAAACGCCGATATTAGCTTCATCGCACCAAAGCTTCAGGCCTTTAATCCCGCGGTAAACGAAAAATACCTTGCCCCGCGAGGCAAGCTAGCCAAGGCCAAATATCACGAGATACCAAACAGCAGGCTCATAGACGCGATCATGGAGCCGGGCAAGCAAATCGAGCGCAACGGCAAGAAATACATCATGCCGCACATCCGCGTGATGTTTAACGCCAACGGCTCGACCTTCACCCGCCATCCCGATACTAACCGCGCGGTCGAAGCGATGAAAAAGATCGAAGCGATCATCACGACCGAGCCCTTTTGGACGAGTACGGCGAGGCTCAGCGACATCGTGCTGCCGTCGGCTCTGGAGTGCGAGCGCACGGATATAGAGTTTGCAAACTCGACTAGCGAGTATCTTTTTGCCATTAAACCGCTAGTAAAGCCCGCTGGCGAGAGCAAGAGCGACTTTGAGATCGCACGGCTCATCTGTGCGCAATGGGGCAAGGAGTACGAGCAGGCCTTTAGCGAGGGCAAAACGGAGCTTGAGTGGGTGAAGGAAATCTACGCCGATGCAGTCCAAAAAGCCGAAGGCATGGGCATAGCGATGCCGAAATTTGATGAGTTTTGGCAAAAAGGATATGTTAAATTTGATAAAATCGACGAGAAAAAGCGGTACTTCACAAACTACGCGGACTTCCGCGCCGATCCCGAGAAAAACGCGCTAAAAACCCCGTCGGGCAAGATCGAGCTCTACTCCGAAGCGGTCGAAAAGCTAGGTTATCCCGACTGCCCGCCGCACGCGACGTGGATGGAGCCCTTTGAGTGGCTGGGCGGCGACGTGAGCAAGTATCCTATCGCCATCAGCGGCGCGCACTCTAAATTTAGACTCCACTCGCAGCTAAACAGCTCGCTCATCCGCAACTACGCCGAGATCGCAGGCCGCGAACCCGCGCTAATTAGCCCCGCCACGGCAAAGGCGCGCGGTATCAAAACGGGCGACGTAGTGAGGATCTACAACGACCGAGGCGAGATCCTCTGCGGCGCGCTAGTGAGCGATACCGCGCAAGATAACGTCGTGATCGTAAGCGAGGGCGCATGGTACGATCCCGCCGTCTGGGGCGAGAAAAGCCTATGCAAACACGGTAACATAAACGTGCTAACGAGGGACGTACCGAGCTCGCAGCTATCGCAAAGCAACACCGCGCACACGAGCATGGTGCAGATCGAGAAATTTAAAGGCGAACTGCCGAGCGTAACGGCGTTTGATAGGCCTGCGACGATAGAGGCTTAGGCTTTTAGATTCCGTTTTTCGGTTTAAATTCGAGCGGCAAATTTAGCGCTTGAATTTTCAGCTTTTTGGCGGTTTAAAGGTAAATTTGACCGCCAAAACGGATTTATGGCGGGCTTGTTTTGGAGATGTTTCGTTAAACTAGACCGCTTAGCCTTGAGCTAAATTTAGCTTTAGCGGCAAATTTTCGCGCAAATTTGGCCGCCGCATTATCAAATTTTAAATTCACGCGGCACGGCTTAGAGACTTTAAATCTATTTAACTTTGGCTCAAAACCGCCGTCAAATCATGGCTTTGTTCTCTACGCCTGCTAAACAAGCGCCTAAAGCCGCGTTTTTACGCGTTAGATTCGGTTTTGCTACCAGTCGTAAAATCGGCTGCGTAAATTTACTCTTCATCTAACGCCGAATTTAGCTTAAATTAGCCGACCGTAAATTTAGCGCTTAGCGCGACCGCTCGCGCGTACAAGCGCGTTTGGCTTTGCTAAATAGCCTTGCGGCGCAATGCAGCTAGTAACCGCGCCGACTAACCCAAGCCCGCTACTAAAACATCTGCAAATTTAAACGCTTTAAGCCCCGCGCGACTATTTTTTGGTTTGTTTTAGCAGGTTCATCTTCATCTCGTAGTACCCCACGCTCATATCGACGTAGTGCTTGTGCGGGTTTTCAAAGCGCTGCTCCTCCTGCCAAATTTCATTTTCGAGCTGCTTTTTTACGTAGTCTCTGATTTGGGATAAATTTACAGGCTCGGCCGCGCGCTTGCCGTCTTTTACGACTAGATTTTGCAGCTGCCGCGCCGTGCAACCCTCAAAATACAGCTCCTTCCACGGTCTATCGGGATCTATGTAGCGGTAGGGCTTGGATAGGTCGGGCATTTCGTCCGCGTTCGTGATCAAATCGGCGACGGCTTGACCGCCTTTATATATGCGCCAGACTTTTTTTAGACCCGGATTAGTCATCTTTTCTACGGCCTCCGAGACCTTTATGCGCGGGCTAAAAATGCCTTCTTTTTCGACTGCGACTAGTTTATAGACTCCGCCGAAAACCGGATCGCTTTTTGACGTTATCAGCCGCTCGCCCACGCCAAAGCCGTCTATGCGTCCGCCTTGGGTTAAAATCGAGGCGATGGTGTATTCATCCAGGCTGTTTGAGACGATGATTTTGCAGTCTTGTAGCCCCGCCGCATCTAGCATCGCACGCGTTTTTTTAGATAGATACGCTAGGTCGCCCGAGTCTAGCCTAACGGCTTTTAGGCGCTTACCCATAGGTTCAAGCACTTCTTTTGCCGTTTTTATCGCGTTTGGTACGCCGCTATGCAGCACGTCGTAGGTATCTACGAGCAGCGAAGCGGAGTCTGGATAGAGCAGGGCGTAGCGCTTAAAGGCTTCAAATTCGTCGCCAAAATACATCACCCAGCTGTGCGCCATCGTTCCCGTAGTAGGTATACCAAAAGCCTTAGCCGCCAGCACCGTCGCCGTGCCGTCCGCACCACCGATATGGGCCGCTCTGGCGCCGTATACGGCCGCGTCGAAGTTATGCGCGCGTCTGGCGCCGAAGTCAAACACGCTCCTGCCGTCTGCAGCCTTCACGATGCGCCTAGCCTTGGTCGCGATGAGGCTTTGGTGGTTTATCTGCGATAAAATCGCCGTCTCTATGAGCTGCGCGTCTATAGGCGAGGCTACGACTGTCATAAAAGGCTCTTGCGGATAGATGATAGTACCCTCGGCAAATGCGTATATATCGCCTCTAAAGCGAAAATCGCGTAGGTAATGCAAAAAATCCTCGCTAAATAAATTTAACGAGCGCAGATAAGCTACGTCGCTATCCTCAAAGCGAAAATTTTCTACGTACTCTATGATTTGCTCAAGCCCGGCAAATATCGCAAAACCGCCGCCGCTAGGCACTTTTCGATAAAAAACGTCAAACGCCACTCGCGGCTGATCCGCGCTTTTAAAATACCCCTCCGCCATAGTAAGTTCGTAAAAATCCATCACCATGCTGACGTTTCTTGCGTCAAACTGCGTCATTTTTGCCCTTTCTCGTTGAAATTTGATAATGATATAACCCCGCGGCTTGCGAGATGCTGAATTTTACGCGCCATTTTTAAACACATATATTATTTGTTCTAAAATTATTATCATTTTTTATCTGCCTTTAAGCTCGTTTAGCATATAGTTTTAAAGTTTTCATTTAAAAAAATATTTTATATTATTTTTATATTTTAAATTACATTTTTTATTTTCGTTTAGACGAATTTTTGAATTTAGGAGGAATTTATGAAGCAAGCCTTGCTTTTAAGCAGTTCGAGCTACAAAGATACGGGCTATCTTAGACACTGCAAAAACTGGGTGCATGATTTTATAAAAGAGTGCGGAGTTTACGGCGAGCAGGTGCTTTTTATCCCGTACGCCGGAGTAAGGCGCACGAACGACGAATACGAGCAAAAAGTCATCGACCGACTAAAATATAAAAATATCGCGTCTATCCATAAATTTAGCGATCCAAAGCGCGCCGTAGCCGAGGCTAAAGCTATCTGTATAGGCGGTGGAAATACCTTTGCGTTGCTTTACTATCTTTATAAATTCGATTTAATTGAAATAATTAAGCAAGGAGTGGAAGCAGGAGTGCCGTATTTTGGCTGGAGCGCTGGCGCAAACGTCGCCGGAAGCACGATAATGACCACAAACGACATGCCTATCATTATGCCAAAAAGCTTTGACGCGTTAAATATCTTTCCGCATCAGATAAATCCGCATTTTATCAGCGGCAAAATCGCCGGACACAACGGCGAAAGTAGGGAGGAGAGGCTGGAGGAGTTTTTGATAGTAAATCAAAAAAGCCTGATCTACGCGCTACCCGAAGGCACGGCTCTAAGGATAAAGGGCGAAAACGCAACCGTGATGGGCATGGATGAAAGCTGCGTTTTAAAAATGGCGCATCAAAAAGAAACCGAGCTCATAAAGGTCGGCGAGAGCTTTAAATTTTAGCCGTTTGGCTCGCGATCAAATTTAACTAGCGGGCTAAAATCGGCAAAAACGTTCTTTAAAATATTCGTTATGATTTGGCGAAAATCTCAAATTTGAGGAGCACTTTTTAGAGGCTCGCAAATTTTAGATAAAAGCTCACCGATAAATTTAAACGAAAAGATTAAATTTGACTCAAATTTATCGCGCAAAACCTAGGCGGCGTAAATTTGATCTAAATTTGAAATAAGCATAAAACACAAAACGAAAGGGGACAAAATGGCTACTGCTAAGCTAATCTGTGCGGTCATAGGCTTGATCGCCGTCGTGTTTTTATTGGTCAAAAAAAGAGAGACCAAAACCGTGCTCATCGGCGTGGGGCTTGTACTCTGCGTCGTCTGTCTAAATCCGCTAGGAGCGCTTGAGAGCTTTACAAAGTCGATGACTTCGGCCGGCCTTATCAAGGCGATTTGTGCCAGTATGGGCTTTGCCTACGTCATGAAGGTGACTAAGTGCGACCAGCACCTGGTTTTGTTACTTACCAAGCCGATGAAAAATATCGGATTTTTGCTGATTCCGGCTACCTTCGTGCTCACCTATCTCATCAACATCGCCATACCGTCGGCCGCGGGCTGTTCGGCTGCGGTCGGGGCTACGATGATACCGCTTTTGATGGCTTCAGGCGTACGTCCTGCGATGGCGGGAGCGGCTGTGTTTGCAGGTACTTTTGGCGGCGTGCTAAGCCCAGGCTCGGCGCACAACGTCTTTGTGACCGACATGGTAAATAAAGCTAACGAGGCTTTGCTTGCCGCAGGTAAGATTACTCAAGCAGCGCCTAAATACACCGTCCAAGATGTCATCGGCGTGCAGTTTCCAAACGCCGTCGCCGCAGGCATAGTCGTTTTGATCGTGCTTAGCTTGACGGCGATAGTCCTTAAAGATTATCAAAAAGGGCAGGATTTCTCGCCTAAATCTACAGGTAGCGCGGCTGAAGCGACGCAGACGAAGGTAAATTTGCTCTTTGCTTTAGCGCCTCTCATCCCGCTAGTTATCCTCGTCGTAGGTGCGGTAATAAGTAGCTACGCTAGAGATTTTTTCTTAACGAATTTAAATAGTATCGTAGCGGTACTAGGCGATCCGAGAGACGTTAGCGTCGAGAAATTTTTCGGCGATCATTACGGCCTTTTTGTGGCGATTAAGTATTTTAGCTGGATGAATATGGGCGTGGCCGAGGCTATGATCCTTGGCGCTATCATCGCGGTTTTCATCACGTGGACGAGCCCTGAAAAGATCACCAAAGAGTTTTTTAACGGTATGGGCAGCGCATACGCCGAGGTTATGGGTATCATCATCGCTGCGGGCGTTTTTGTCGCAGGTCTACAGGCGTGCGGCGCGATCGGCGCAGTCACCGAGTGGCTAAAACACTCTCAGGAGTTTGTGCGCTACGGCGGTACTTTCGTGCCGTATCTCATGGGTACGGTTACGGGTTCGGGCGATGCGGCTACTATGGCGTTTAACCAAGCTATCACCGTTCACGCCGCAGATCTGGGCTTCGCGCAGGATAAACTAGGCATGGCCGCTGCTATCTCGGGCGCGCTAGGCCGTTCGTCGTCTCCTATCGCGGGTGCAGCGATCGTGTGCGCGGGTCTAGCGATGGTTAGCCCGGTCGAGATAGCTAAGCGAACGGCTCCGGCGATGGCGATAGCCGTGTGCGTTATAGCGTTTTTTATGCTCTAAATTTACGGAGCTAAATTTGATAAAGTCGGCGACTTGCCGACTTTTTTACGCGGAGGGCGTTTGTCGCCCTTTTTAGATCTCTAAATTTTAGAAAATTAGCTAAATTTAATCCTTGTGCGCGTCGTTTCTCTTGGGTATGCGCTTTTTCTATCAAATTTACCGAGTCAAATTTGCCGCGTAAAGGCGGTCAGTGTTATTTTTGAATAAACTCTTTATAGCGGTCGCAGGGCTAGCTTGGGCCTCATTTCGCACGCTTTTTTGAGATATTTTTTCGGCTGCGTTTGCGTCCTCTTTGACGCCTCGTCCCTGTGCGTATAGGTTGCCTAGATTGTAGCATCCCCCGCCGTTGCTCATATCGCAGGCTTTGGCGTAAAATTCGCTAGCTTTTGCGTAGTCTTGATCGACGCCGCGTCCGTTTGCGTAGGCAAAGCCCAAATTTGAGCAGCCTGCACCGCTGCCTAGCTCGCACGCCTTTGAGTAGAGCTCGGCCGCCTTTTGATAGTCCTGCGCGGCTCCTTCCCTGGCGTTATCGTATAAAACTCCAAGCTCGTAGCAGCTTGCTCATTTTTCATCGTCGCACTCTTTTTGCAGCGCGTCTAGATCGGCGCCGACAGCTAAAGCCGAAGCCGCGATCAGCGGTAAAAATATCTTTTTCATCAAATTTGCTCCTATTTAAATTTGCTTTCGAATTTTACGCAAAGCGAGCTTAAATTCGGGCGAGCGGGTTAAATTTGACGTAAATTTGGATTCGAATCGTAAAGAGGCGGGTCTTGACGGCGTAAAAATAGCGATATGAGAGCTGCAACAAGCAAATTTGAGAGCGAATTCGCCCTCAAATTTGACCGAATTTATTTCTCTGCTATGATTTTAATTATCTCGCAGATGACGTTGCTGGCCGCGCGTAGCGATTTTACCGGCAGGTACTCGTAGATGGAGTGAAAGTTGTGCGCGCCGGTAAAGAGATTCGGACACGGTACGCCTTTTTCCGAGATAACCGCGCCGTCGTAGCCGCCTCGCATCGGGATGACTTTTGGCTCGATATTTAGGCGAGCGTAGGCCTGCTTTGCCGCGACGACGGGTAGGCTATTTTCGCCGCCCTCGAGGTAGTTAAATACGTTTTTATAGCGGTCTTTTAGGCTGATTTGAATTCTGTGCGCGCCGTAAATTTTAGCAAACGAGTCGGCTAGATCTTGCAAAAATGCCATGCGCTGCGCGTATTTTGCCTCGTTAAATTCGCGAACGTCGAGCTTTAGCACGGTCTTTGCGCTGTTGCCAGATAGCTCCTTGACCCAGTAGTAGCCCTCGACGCCGTCGGTGTACTCAGGCGCTTCGCCACCGGGCAGCATCGAGATAAATTTATGCGCGAGCAGCAAGGAATTTACGAGCTTGCCCTTGGCATTCATCGGGTGCGCGGACTGCCCGGTAAAAGTCACGACCGCGTCGCCTGCGTTCCAGTTTTGGTAAATCAGCTCGCCGATACCGCAGCAGTCCAGGCAGTAAGCAAAATCGGCCTTTATCTCCGAGATATCAAGCGCCTTGGCTCCGCGCAGGCCTTGCTCCTCGTCGGGTAAAAAGCCAAACGTCACGTCGCCGTGCTCTATTTGCGGGTTTTGTACGAAAAACTGCGCTGCGTTTACGATGGCGGCGATCGCTGCCTTGTCGTCCGCGCCTAGCAGGCTGGTGCCGTCAGTGACGATGAGGTCGTCTCCGACGTAGTTAGCAAGCTCCGGAAATTCGCTAAGTTTGAGCGTTATGCCTAGCTCTTTATTTAGCGTGACGTCGCCGCCCTCGTAGCGTACGATTTGCGCTTTCGTGTCGTTTTTTTGCTCCGCGCTCGTGTCAAGGTGCGCAAAAAACGCCGCGGACGGCAGTTTTTTAGCGGAATTTGACGGCAAAACGGCCGTAGTTATGGCGTTTTCTCGTCTTTTTATATTTTGCAGGCCGAGCTGCTTTAGCTCGCTTTCTATCAGCTTTGCCAGATCGTGCTCGGCCTCGTTTGAAGGCATGATACCCGCCGCGCCCGCTTCGCGGTTTGTGGTGGTGTTGTTCTTCGTATAGCGTAAAAATCTCTCGACTATGTCCATGTTCGCTCCTAAATTTGAGATAAAATTTATGAAATTATACTATCTTTTAATTAAGCTTAAAATAAAAATTTAATTTCTTCTGACGGATTTAAAATTTAAACGGTATAATTCGCAAACCAAATTTAAAGGAGCAAAAATGCGAAATTTACGCTACGTAAGCGACTTTTCGGACTTTCATCAGGTTTTTTCGGCGACTCTGGGCAAGATGGCGACCGTGCAAAATAGATTTGCGGATATCGTCGGCAATCTCGACTGGAACGCGGATTTTGACAGCTGCGAGATAGCTTTCGGCGATCAAATTTACAAGATACAGCTTATCGGCAGCGAGTCGGACGTGAGCGACACGTGGCTGTGGGGATTTGCTAACCAAAGCGGCCTTAGCCCCGAGGCGACGGCGTTTTCACACGAGATTTTGCGCGCGGGACGGGAGTGGGGCTTGCAGGCTTTTAGCGAACCTGGCTTTGAGCTTGATGAGATGTTTAACGGGCATAATTTATCTATCGCCGCGTGCGGAGCGGTAGGCGAAAATTTATGCTACTACGGCTGCAGGCACGATAAGGGCTGCGCGTTTGTAGCGATCATGGATACGCCGACCTCGCTTTTTGAGCCTCTTGGCACGCACGAGTTTGTTAAAATCGCAAGCGATTGCATACAAGATTTTGACGTCGATCATAAAATTTTCATCAAAAGCTTTTTGGAATTTAACGGAGTCAAATTTGATGAAAACGTCGAAAAGGGCGGATTTTTGAAAAAAGGAAAAGACGAAATCGTAGCTAAATTTGACAAAGAGCTTTTGATCAAATTTGACGACAAGGGTAGGATTTCGGGGTTTAAATACGAATTTTAATTTGAGTAGTTTGAGCGAGGCGATGAGCTAAAAGCCCATCGCCTTAAATTTACGAATGGAAGTGAAACTCGTCCGGGTGATCGAGCGCGTAGCGAAATTTCTCCATATCTACTTTTTTATCCCAGATCGAGATGATTAGGCAGCCTACGGCGTTGCCGCAGAGGTTTCCGACCGCGCGCATCTCGGACATAAATTTATCCACGCCAAGCAGTACCGCAACGGTGACTACTGGGATACCGGCGCTAGGAAGCGCGGCAAGCGTACCGGCAAGCACGATAAATCCTGAGCCCGTGACGCCCACCGCGCCCTTGCTCGTTACCATCAAGATGATGAGAATTTGTATCAGATGCTCGATGCTTAGCGGGATACCGAAAGCCTGAGCTAGGAAAATAACGCTAAGCGACAGGTAGATGTTCGTGCAATCAAGATTAAACGAATATCCCGTCGGTATGATGAGTCCGACCGCGCCTTTGTGGATGCCTGCGGCTTCTAGCTTTTGCATGAGCGGGGCTAGCGCGGTCTCGGAAGAACTCGTCGCAAATACGATCAAGACTTCTTTTGCGATGAAGCGCATAAATTTAAAGATATTGACCTTCGCAAAATAACAAATCGCGCCAAGAACTACGAAGATAAAAAAGCAGCTCGCAAGCGCCATAACAAAGAGCAGCTCAAGCATGCCTATTAGCGAGCCGATGCCGAATTTACCTATCAAATACGCCATAGCAGAAAACGCCGCGACGGGGCTAAATAGCATCAAAATCGTAAGTAGTTTTAGCACCCAGTGCTGAATTATCTCAAGCGGTTTTAGGATTTTGTTTTTATGTTCGTGTTTTAAAAAAGATATAATAACCGCCGTTACGATCGCCATAAATAGCACTTGTAGCGTATTTGACCTGATGAAAGGATCAAGCAGATGTACGTAAGGGAAAATGCCGTCTACCGGCACCGCGCCGCGCAAAATATGAAGCGTATGGGCTATGAGCCCGCTATTTGCGTCTATGCTCGAGGCTTGGCTCGTAAATTTTTCCACGCTAGAGGCGTCAAGCTGCGTATAGTCAAGGTGCATATCATGCCCTGGTTTTAGCGTTTCGCCAAAGATTATACCCACAGCTAGCGCGATAGTGCTTACGACCTCAAAGTAAATAAATCCTTTAAGCCCGATAGAGCCTAGATCTTTCATACTCTCAAGCCCTATGATGCCCGAGACTATCGTTAAAAAGATGATAGGGCCGATTAGCGCTTTTAGGGCTTTGATAAAGTAATCGATACCGGGCTTGCTCTGTATGCCTAAATCCGGGAAAAATACGCCCACGGCGATACCTGCGACGATACCGAAAATCACCCAAAACGCGAGATTGGTAAGTAGTCTAACTATAAAAGGTTTTTGCGGCTTTGCCGCGATTGAAGCGTTTTGATTCAAGAAATATCCTTTAAAATTTTTATAAACCGCATAAAACGAAATCGCGCGGATTATCAGAGCTCAAACTGCCGCCCGATTTTTATTAAATTTACAAACTCTCTAAAATTTCGATCGAGTTTATCTTATCGCCTTGCCTGATGCTATCTAGAGTCTTTAGGCTCGCTTCGTCCACGATCTGTCCAAACACCGTATGTACGCCGTCAAGGTGCGGCTGCGCGCTGTGGCAGACGAAAAACTGACTGCCGCCCGTATCGCGTCCGGCGTGCGCCATAGATAGGGTTCCTCGTTTGTGCTTATGTTTTTGGCCTACGCACTCGCATTTGATGCGCCAGCCAGGCCCTCCGGTGCCCGTGCCGTGCGGACATCCGCCCTGGATCACGAAATTTGGGATCACGCGGTGGAAATTTAATCCGTCGTAAAAGCCGCTTTTGGCTAGATGAGCGAAATTCGTCACGGCTTGCGGCGCTTCGTCGCCGTAAAGCTCGAGCTTCATATCGCCTTTTTCGGTGTGGATCACTGCAAATTTGAGCTTAGCAAGCTCAGCCGCATCGATGTCGTAGATTTTTAGTTCGTCGTTTCTCATTTTGTTCCTTAAATTTATTCGATATTTGTATAAACCGCTTGCACGTCGTCGTCGTCTTCGAGCTTATCGAGGAGCTTTTCTAGCTCGTTCATTTGCTCTTCGTTTAGGCTTACGGGCGAGTTTGCGATGTATTGCAGGCTTGCTTTTTTAGCCTCTAGGCCCAGCTTTTCGATACCTTCGCTAAGAGTTCCGAAGCTCGCGTAATCGCCGTAGATATAAAGCACGCCGTCTTCCTCCTCGATCTCGGTTAGACCGAAGTCGATGAGCTCTAGCTCGATCTCGTCAAGCTCTTTTGCGGGCATATCAAGCTCAAAAACGCTCTTTCTCGTAAACATGAAATTTAGACTTCCGCTAGGCAAAATTTCGCCGCCGTTTTTGCTAAATATCGCCTTGACGTTTGCGACCGTGCGAGTCGGGTTATCGGTAGCGCACTCGACGATGATTTGCACGCCGTGAGCGCCTTTGCCGTCGTAAAAGATAGTCTTGATATCCGCGCTGTCCTTGCCGCTGGCGCGTTTTATCGCCGCGTCGATGTTGTCTTTTGGCATATTTTGCGCTTTGGCCGCTGCTATCGCGGCGCGAAGTTTCGGGTTCATATCAGGCTCGGTGCCGCCCTCTTTAGCCGCTACGGTTATGGCTTTTGCGAGTTTTGGAAAAACCTTACTCATCTTGTCCCAGCGCGCTTCCTTCGCGGCGCGCCTATATTCAAACGCTCGTCCCATTTCGTTCCTTTAAAAATTTTTGCCCAATTATATCTAAAAAAATTTTGCATTTTTTTAAAAACGCGAGGTTTTGAGCGTATTAGCAAAAAATTTAGCTTTAAGTCCTATAATCTGCGTATGATTTTAAATGCCCGAAAAGACGACGCCGCGCGCTGCATAGAGCTGTTAAATTTAGCCATGGAGGACATCGCTTTTACGCTTAGCGGCGTGAGCGACCCAGTTAAGAGCGATGAAATTTTGCATAAATTTTTTAGAAGCGAGATAAACCGCCTAAGCTACAACAACGTTTTCGTTTTTAAATTTGACGGCGAGATCGCGGGGACGATTTGCGTTTACGACGGAGG
The DNA here is from genome assembly GCF_963526985.1 of uncultured Campylobacter sp. NCBI lineage: Bacteria > Pseudomonadati > Campylobacterota > Epsilonproteobacteria > Campylobacterales > Campylobacteraceae > Campylobacter > uncultured Campylobacter sp. The sequence goes on along the minus strand of NZ_CAURPW010000003.1, from coordinate 26,081 downwards.
CGAGATCGATGTGCTAGATGGGCCCATTAGGACGCATTTGCAGATGCTCGGCTCAAACGAATTTCCGCAGACCGAGTGCTTTGCTGACGAGCTATATATCGATAGTCTTGCCGTGGACGAGAGATTTCGCGGACGAGGTATCGCAAAAGAGCTGATCAAATTTACGTTTGATTTGGCCGCTAAGAGAAATATCAAGAAAGTAGCTCTCATCGTCGATGAAAAAAAGCCTAAAACCATGGCTTTTTACGAGCGTTTGGGCTTTGAGACCGACTGCGAAATGATCATAAATTCTCACAAATACTACCATATGATAAAGGAGATAAAATGACTAAATTTAAGGTTGCTAATATCCACTGCGAAAACTGCGCAAACACCATAAAAAACGCTCTTGGTGATGAATACGGCGAGATAAAGGTCGATCTTGGCGTAGAACCAAGGGTCGTGAGCGTAAATTTAGACGGCAAGGACGAGGCGAAATTTAAAGAGGAGCTGGATGATTTGGGATTTAGCGTCATAGGGAAGATTTGATGCAAAATATCAAACTAAACATCGCGGGCATGACCTGCGTAAACTGCTCAAACGCCATCGAGCGCGTAACTAAAAAGATCTCGGGCGTGATAGATGCGAAGGTCAGCTTTGCAAACGGCTCGGGTGAATTTATCATAGAAAGCGCCGAAGTACAAGCCGCGATAGAAGAAAAGATAAAAAAACTAGGCTACGGCGTGGCAAAGGATTTGGCGGAATTTGAAGCCAAGCGCGAGAAACATATCTTAAATTTACGCCGAAATTTCCTAGCCGCTGCAGCTTTTAGCGCGGTGATCATGGCGCTTGAGATGAGCGAGCAGCCAAGTGTGGCAAAATCAGCTATTATGCTGGCGCTTGCCTTTATTACGATAGCTACGTGCGGGCGGGATTTTTTCATCCATGCTTACGGCGCGCTAAAAAATAAAAATTTCGATATGAACGTACTCGTCGCGCTGGGAACAAGCACGGCGTTTGCGTATTCGCTGGGAGTTTTTATCGCGGGCGAGCACCTACCCGAAAACATGCGCCACCTCTACGTTTCTGGCGCAGCCATGATAACGGCTTTCGTGCTGCTGGGTAAATTTTTAGAAGAGCGCTCAAAAGCTCGCGCGGGCGATTATATAAAATCGCTCATGAATATGTCGCCAAAGACTGCTCTCGTACTACAAAAAGACGGTAGCGCGCTGGAAGTGGATGCCGTGAGCCTAAAAATAGGCGACGTCGCGGTCGTAAAGAGTGGCTACGCGGTGCCTTGCGACGGAGTCGTGATAAACGGCGGCGCAGAGATCGATACCTCGATGCTAACGGGCGAGAGCCTCCCTGTCTACAAGAAACAAGGCGACGAGGTCAATGCCGGAACGATAAATTTAAACGGCTACATCAACGTAAAGGTTACAAAGCTCGCTAATCAAACGCTTTTGTCGCAAATTTTAGAGCTTTTAAGCGATGCGTCGAGCAAAAAGATGACTATTAGCCGCTTTGCCGACCGCGTGGCAAATATCTTCGTGCCTAGCGTGATCGCTATCGCCGTCGTTACGTTTTTTGCATGGTTTGCGATTACGGGAAATGCGCTACAGGGCGTGCTAAGCGCGGTTTGCGTGCTCATTATCTCGTGTCCTTGCGCGCTGGGGCTAGCTACTCCGATAGCTATCGTCTCCTCGCTATCTCTGGGCGCTAAAAACGGAATCCTCATTAAAAATCCCGAGGTTTTAGAGGTTCTAGGCGGCGTGAAATACGCGGTATTTGACAAAACCGGAACGCTAACCAAGGGCGAAATTTCGGTAAATTTTACCGATATAAACGATGAAAATTTAGCCAAAATCGCCGCATTAGAGACCAAAAGCTCGCATCCGATATCAGCCGCTATCGTTAGGTACGCAAACGAGCTGGGGCTTAAAATTTTAGGCGACGAAAAGGGCTTTGAAAATATCGCCGGACGCGGCGTAAAAAGCGACGATGAGAGCGTGATAGCGGGCAATGAAGCATTTTTAAGCGAGCTTGGCGTGGAGATAAGCGCTCAGGCTAAAGAGCAAATCGCCAAAGCGCAAAACGAAGGAAACGGCGTAATACTCGCGGCCGTGGATAAAATTTACGTTGGATTTATAGCGCTTAGCGACACGGTAAAAGAAGACGCCGTGCAGGCTATGCAAAGCCTAAAAAACGCCGGCGTAACGCCTGTGATGCTAACCGGAGATAACGCCTTCACCGCTAAAAACGTGGCTGGCAAACTAGGTATAGAAAAGGTCTTTGCAGGTATGCTGCCTAATGAAAAATTTGAAACCATAAAACGCCTGCAAGAAGAGGGCGGAGTGCTGTTTGTCGGCGACGGTATCAACGACGCCGCACCGCTAAAGCAAGCAAATGCGGGCATCGCGATGAGTAGCGGCGCGGACATCGCAAAAGACGCCGGCGATGTAGTTTTGGTAAAAAACGATTTAAAAAGCGCGGTAGCTACGATAAATTTAGCCAACGAGACGATGAAAACGGTAAAGCAAAATTTATTTTGGGCGTTTGTTTATAACGCCGTTTGTATCCCCGTCGCGGCGGGAGTTTTTGCGCCGTTAGGATTTATGCTAACGCCTGTTTACGGGGCTGCAGCGATGTGCTTTAGCTCGGTTACTGTCGTGTTAAATTCGATCAGATTACGATTTAAGCAAATCTAAAATTTAGCCTAAATTTTGTAAAATCCCGCAAAAAAAGGAAAATGATGAATTTAGGTAAATTTTACGCCGTGATCGCAAGGATATTTGCGTTAAATTTCGCTCTGCCGCCAAGCGCGAAGCTTTTTAGCGAGCTAAATAAAAATCCAAAATGGATAATAACAAACGATAGCGAAGCGAACGCCAAAGGACGCGCGCTATACGAGGAATCGGTAAAAGGCGAAAGCATAGAAGAGATCGCGAAAGACTTTGCGAATTTGAAAAAATATTTTAACGCGGAGTTCTTTTTCGAGGGCGATAAGGCGCGCCTGGAGGGCTTTTATAAAAAGTGCAAATTTAGCCCGAATTTAAACGTCAGCGCGGTTGATAGCCTCACGAACGAACTTTCGTTTTTTTCGTGGATAGTCGAGCTAAAACAAGACGAGCTAACGAAGGAAATTTTGGGCGTTTTGCTAAGCTCGTATCTGCTGCCGTACGCCAAAAAACTAGCCCCCGTTTTGCAAAGCGAAGCGAAAAGTAAATTTTACCGCGCGATGGGTTATCTTTTTGAGGATTTTGCGAGCGGTATCGAAAATACGCTAAAAGTCAGAGTCGTGCCTAGATGAGTTGGTGGAACGACTTTTATATAAATTTTGATCCCGTCGCGTTTGAGCTGTTTGGCATCAAGGTGCACTGGTACGGGATGATGTACGTCCTAGCGCTTTTGGTGGCGCTCGGGATGGCTAAATTTATCGTCAAGCGCGATAATATGCAAATTTCAAATTCGCTGCTTGATAACTATTTCTTCTGGGTGGAAATCGGCGTGATACTGGGCGCAAGGCTCGGCTATATCGTCATTTACGATCCAAATACCGCTTATTATCTCACTCATCCTTGGCAAATTTTTAACCCCTTTCACAACGGCGAATTCGTCGGTATCCGCGGTATGAGCTATCACGGCGCGGTGGTTGGGTTTTTGATAGCTACGTGGGCTTTTTGCCGTAAATTTAAGCAAAATTTGTGGCAGCTTTTGGATCTCGTCGCGCTTAGCATTCCGCTTGGATATTTTTTTGGTCGTATCGGAAATTTTTTAAACCAAGAGCTGTTCGGTCGTATCACGGACGTCTCATGGGCGATCAATGTCGCGGGACAGATGCGTCACCCGTCGCAAATTTACGAAGCCGTTTTAGAGGGACTTGTCGTTTTTGCTATTCTTTTTATTTATAGACGATTTAAGAAATTTGACGGCGAGCTTATCGCGCTTTATGCCGTGCTTTATACTTTGGCTAGATTTATCTGCGAGTTCTTTAGAGAGCCTGATTTTGGGTTGGGTTTCGTGTTTTTAAATTTATCAATGGGACAAATTTTATCTCTTTTAATGCTTGCCTGCGGTATTTTACTTTATGTAATCTTAAATAAAAAATATACAAATTTTTAAAAAGTTTTTAAAGTAATTTACGCTACTATTAGATCGTTTTTTTAGTATCATGGTTTAAATTATTTTTAAGTTATGATAACGCATTTCAAATTTAGGAGGGCTCATGAGTGGGCTAATCGAGGGCTTCTTGGGTAGGCAAGCGGATACGAAAAAAAGTCGTACTCCTGCCGTTTGGGACAGATGGCAAAGTATAACGGGACTAATTTTGGCCTGTTTTATTTTATGTCATATGATTTTTACCTCTACCATCTTGTTTGGTAAAGGCGCATTTAACGCTGTCGTAGGGTTTGCGGAGGCTAAATTTTTATTCGGCGAGGCTACGTGGTGGATCACTAACGTCATAGCTGCGGTAATATTCGCCGTTTTTATCGCTCACGCGTTTTTAGCGATGAGGAAATTTCCCGCAAACTATAGACAATACATTATGTTTAAAGGTCATAAAGACCGCATGAAACACCTTGATACTACGCTTTGGTGGTTTCAGTTTTTAACCGGTTTTGCTCTATTTTTCGCAGCTAGCGCGCACCTAGTTGATATAGTCTTTGGCGGACATATTACTGCAGATAATTCAGCTAAAAATTTTCATCAATTAGAAATTTTTTACTTCGCGCTACTTGTTTTCATGGTTGTTCACGCTAGCGTGGGAATGTACCGCCTATACGTAAAATGGATAAGCATCGACGGAGTAAACAAACAAGAGATGTTCGCAAAAAGAAATAAAGCCAAAACTGCGATATTTGCGGTTTTTGGAGCGCTCGCGGTCATCGCGCTGATCGCCGATTTCGTGTGGATCAGTCTTTAGGAAAAGGAGCTTTAAAAAATGAACGTAAAATATTATGATGCATTAGTTATCGGAGGCGGTCTAGCGGGGCTTCGCGCTGCCGTTGCCGCTGGAGAAAAGGGGCTAAGTACGGTAGTTTTAAGCCTAATTCCCGTTAAACGCTCGCACTCTGCGGCTGCGCAAGGCGGCATGCAAGCCTCTTTGGGAAATTCAAAAATGAGCGAAGGCGACAACGAGGACGTACACTTTGCCGACACGGTAAAAGGTAGCGACTGGGGCTGCGATCAGCAAGTTGCGCGTATGTTTTGTCAAACCGCGCCTAAGGCGATTCGCGAGCTAGCCGCTTGGGGCGTGCCTTGGACTCGTATAACAAAAGGCGAGAGAAGCGCTATCATCAACGCTCAAAAAACGACTATCGTAGAAAAAGAAGAGGTCCACGGACTCATCCACTCTCGCGACTTTGGCGGAACTAAAAAATGGAGAACATGCTTTACGGCCGACGCCACCGGTCACACTATGCTTTTTGCCGTAGCGAACGAAGCTCTAAAGCACAATGTCGAAATCCACGATAGAAAAGAAGCTATCGCGCTAATCCACGCAAACAACCGCTGTTACGGCGCGATCGTTCGCGATCTAGTTAACGGCGAGATCACTGCATACGTCGCAAAAGGCACGCTAATCGCTACGGGCGGCTACGGAAGGGTTTATAAGCACACCACAAACGCCGTAGTTTGCGAGGGTATCGGCGCAGCCATCGCTCTTGAGACCGGTGTAGCTCAGCTAGGAAATATGGAAGCGGTGCAGTTTCACCCGACTCCGATCGTTCCGAGCGGTATCTTGCTAACGGAAGGTTGCCGCGGCGACGGCGGAATTTTACGCGACGTGGACGGATATCGCTTTATGCCAGACTACGAGCCTGAGAAAAAAGAACTAGCTAGCCGCGACGTCGTAAGCCGCCGCATCATGGAGCATATCCGCGCTGGTAAAGGCGTACCTAGCCCATACGGATATCACGTTTGGCTAGATATCTCGATCCTAGGACGCGAGCATATCGAGAAAAACTTACGCGACGTTCAAGAAATTTGCGAAATCTTTAACGGCATCGACCCTGCCGACACCGAAGTATATACCGACGAAAACGGTCGCCAACGCGGTAAAGGCTGGGCGCCGATATTGCCTATGCAGCACTACTCTATGGGTGGCATAAAAACTAAGCCTACAGGCGAGAGTCCGACGCTAGCGGGTCTATTTAGCGCCGGCGAGGCTGCTTGTTGGGATATGCACGGATTTAACCGTCTAGGCGGCAACTCCGTTTCAGAAACTGTCGTCGCGGGCATGATCGTGGGGGATTATTTTGCCGACTACTGCGGTAAACACGAGATCGAGATAAATACTAACGATATCGAAAAATTCGTTAAAAAAGAGGAAGAGTATCTAAAGAGCCTTGTCGAAAAAGAGGGCAAATTTAACGTATTTGAGATCAAAAACAAGATGAAAGACATCATGTGGGAGCACGTGGCGATCTTTAGAACGGGCGAAGGTCTAGCCGTAGCGGTAAAAGAGCTAGAGGAGCTTTATAAGCAATCTTTAGACGTCAAAGTCACAAACAAGGCGCTATTTGGCAACCCTGAGCTTGAGGAAGCCTACCGCGTACCAAAGATGCTAAAACTGGCCCTTTGTATCGCAAAAGGCGCGCTTGACCGCACCGAGAGCCGCGGAGCGCACTGCCGCGAGGACTATCCGAAACGCGACGACCTAAACTGGCTAAACAGAACTCTAACTAGCTGGAAAGAGGGCGATACACTACCGACTATCGTGTATGAGCCGCTTGATATTATGAAAATGGAAATTCCGCCGGCATTCCGCGGATACGGAGCTAAGGGTAACATCATCGAGCACCCCGACAGTGCCGTACGCCAAGCGCAGGTCGATGAGATCCGCGCCAAAATGGAAGCCGAAGGCAAAGGCAGATACGAGATCCAAGAAGCGCTAATGCACTATGATCTTCAGCCTAAATATAAAGCACCAAACGAAAGAGCAGGAATAGGATATGAGTAGAAAAATAACCATAAAAGCATTTAAATATAATCCGTTAAGCAAAATTTCAAAGCCGCATTTCGCGACCTACGAGCTAGAAGAAACCGACGGCATGACGCTTTTTATAGCGTTAAATCAAATTCGCGAGAAATTTGACCCGGATCTTAGCTTTGACTTCGTTTGCCGCGCCGGTATATGCGGTAGCTGCGGTATGCTAGTTAACGGTACGCCAAAGCTTGCTTGCCGTACACTAACCAAAGACTATCCAAACGGCGTGATCGAGCTTATGCCTCTGCCGGTATTTAAGCTACTAAAAGACCTAAGCGTAGACACGGGCAACTGGATGAACGCGATGAGTAAGCGCGTGGAGAGCTGGATACATACAGACCATGAGACCGATATCTCTAAGCTTGAGGAAAAGGTTGAACCTGAGGTAGCACAGGAAGTATTTGAGCTTGACCGCTGCATCGAGTGCGGTATCTGCGTGGCTGCATGCGGTACGGCTATCATGAGGCCTGATTTCATCGGTGCGGTCGGACTTAACCGCGTAGCAAGATTTAAAATCGACGCGCTTGATAAACGAACTGATGAGGACTTTTACGAGCTTATCGGCGACGATGACGGCGTATTTGGCTGTATGACGCTGCTAGGCTGTGAGGATAACTGCCCTAAACACCTCCCGCTACAAAGCAGGATCGCTTACATGCGCAGAAAGATGGCTGCGGTAAAGTAGCCAAGGGGTCGTAAGACCCCTAAATTTCTCTTTTTTGGCTTTTAGATTTAATATTCACGTTTTATCCGCTTTTTAAATTTGCGACTGTTGCCGAGATTTATGCCGCGACGCCATCTTTTTTCGTTAAACGGCGTTAAATTTTAAATAAACCCTATTTGTTTAAATTTCGGCAAAATTAATTTTTAAAAATTACGGCTTTTGGTTCTATCCTGTAGGATTTAGCGGTAGCGCTCGTACGGCAAAACGGCGCCGATATCATAAGCCTTTATTTGCGTTTAAAAAAGATTTTGTCTAAACAAAGCCGCATGCTTGCGCTATGCAAACTTAAGCGGCCAAGGCTACGTTTATGGATAAAAGCGACTCAGCGGCGCGACTAGCCGCTGCATTATCGCTAGCTATGAACGGTTTGCCGCGCATTAGCGTGCCGCAAACAAATTGGAACGAAACGCGGCAGATTAACTGCGGCTATCCATGCTCGCTCACAAGGTGCTGTCTAGTAGATTTGCAAATGCGACATCTATTTGGCGCGCAGAAATCAAAACACCGCTAGAACGTGAGACCCGAAACGAACGGCTAGTAAATATTGCGTCTTGGCGCGGTAAAATTTATTCGTTTGCCGGCTTTGGCGATAGGCGGCTAAATTACGGCGCCTAGCCTTTGCAAAAACCGCCCGAGCAGGCGCAAGCGGCTAAAATTAAGCATTTTTACCGTAAAATTTATACCTAATTTTGACTTAAAGGAAATAAAATGATTTTTAAATTTATCTGCGCGCTGGCGCTTATTTCTAGCGTGAGTTTTGCCGCGCCTTATAGACCTTACGACCACGCGGCGATGCTAAAAAAGGACGCTAGCGGCAAGCAAAGCATCGACATCGGCGGCATTTTTAGCGCGGTGGACGAGCTGTGGGCGCATGCGCGTCAGTATCCGCTAGCTTTTGATTCGCAAAGCGACCGGGAGCGCGCATCTAGCGATTTACAGACGCTAGATAAGGCCTTTGCGTTTTTAAAAGAGCAGGGCTTAGCGGCAAATTTAGACGAGGATGCGCGGACGTATTTTGAGCTTTCGCAGGCTAGGATTTTTACGATGGAGCATAACTTTGACATCGCGGGCGCGGCGCAAAAGGCGGATGCGGCGTATAAAAATTTATTGGAGCATCGTCCAAACGACGGCGAGATACATGCCGAATTTGGCGATTTTTTAGCAAATAGCGGGCGACTAAGCGAGGCTAAAAGCGAGTTTGAAACTGCCTTAAAACTGGGACAGAAGCGCGCAAATATGGGACTTGCGATGATTTGTCTGATGCAAAAAGACGAGATTTGCGCTAAGTCTTATCTACAAAAATACTTAGATTTTTATCCAAACGACAAATTTGCGCGAGAAATTTTAGGCGCGATAAATGAAGGAAGCCTAAAAATCGAGGAGAAGCGCTAAGGCTTGTTTGTATTGCGACTAGCGATAAATGCGGCGATTGCGAGCTCTAGCTCGGCCTTAAATCTCGGCTAAATTTTAACGCATAAAAAGAAATTTACGCATTTTTTGCTACCGCTTCTCGCGCAAAGCGGTTTTGCGCGAGGCATGCATAATCGCCGCCGGTAGCGTGAGCCGGGTAAGAATTTAACAAAGCGCGCGCCGTTTTAGCTAGCGCAAGTTTAACGCCGAAAAACGTAGCCGAATTTACTCGCCAACCCCCGCGTCTTTAAGGGCAAATTTAAAAACTAGACGTAAAATTTAGCTAATTTGCCGCAGTTACGTAAAGCAAATTTAAAGGAAAAAACATGCCGCGACCAACAAATAAAATAGACCTGCTAAACGCTTCAGAGACAAATTTTAAAAAACTTTTGTCGCTAGTTGAGAGTTTGAGCGAGGCGCAGCAAGAGGCTAAATTTGACTTCGAGGATAGAGATAAATGCGTCCGCGATGTGCTAGCACACCTTTACGAGTGGCACTTGCTTTTGATAAATTTCATCCAAAAAAACTTAAGCGGCGAGCGGACTGCGTTTTTACCCGAGCCTTATAACTGGAAGACCTACCCGCAGATGAACGCGCAAATTTGGCGCAAGCATCAAGATACGCCGCTTTGCGAGGCTAAAGCGCTGCTAGCGCAAACCCACGAAAAAGTAATGGCGCTTACGGCAAATTTTAGCGACGAGGAGCTTTTTACTCGCGGGCATTTTGATTTTACGGGTAAGCTAAATCTAGCCTCCTACGTCGCCGGCAGCGCCTCATCGCACTACGACTGGGCTATAAAAAAGATAAAAAAACATAAGAAAAGTTTGGAAAATTAAGTTTGCAACTTTCGTTAAATTTAGACCGAATTTCACGCGTTTGCAAACGGATTAAATTTATGCGGGCGCGGACGGATTTTGATTACTGCATTTGCGGCGCAAATTTGATTTTGTATCAATTTTAAGCGATTTTAAATTCAGCATAGCTAAATGGGGCGAATTCGTATATTAAATTTACCGCATATTTTGCGTAAATTTAATCCATAAGCGTCGCAAGCGGATTAAACCGGGCGCATAAATTTAAACCGTAGGCGAGCTTTAAAGCAAATTTAGCCATAGCCGCAAGAGCGCAGTAGATTTGCCCGAAACTCGCAGCCTAAGCGCGGAAAAACAAAACGTAAATTCGCCGCTTGCGTTAAATTTGCGCGGATCTTTTAAGGCTAAATCCGCGCCGAAAAACGCAAAAATTAAACCCATAAATACGGCGCGAGGGTTAAATTTGACTCGGTTCGCGTTTGTTTAATTTAATATGGCAAAACGCACGGACGAGAAGCGGTTTGCGGCGCGTAGCTTGCGAAACGCTTTAAAACCGTATCAAAAAACGGCTCGATAGATTTCTGGTTTTTCGTAAATTTAAATGCCGAGTAAATCCGCGCTCTAAACAAAACTCGCGGCAACTAAAAACCGCTCGAGATAAATTTATAAAATTAAACGAGCAAATTTAAAATACATTCAAAAATACTCCCAAAAATACCAAACGGAAGCAAAAGCTTCGCGTCGCGTCCTATTTGAGTTTATTTTCGGCGGATAAACCGCGGATGCGCACATTTTAGCGCCGCAAAAAAGTATTTCAAGTTCTAAAAATCAAATTTCGCGTACTTTAAATTTATGGCTTACGTCAAATTTATGCAGGTTTACTAGGCTAAATTTACGCACCAAACGCAAAAATCAGATAAAAGGATAGCGGACGCGTCAAATTTGCGTCCGCGTGACTAAAAGCTAGTTTAGAAGGCTAAATTTATATCCGAGTTGTAGCCAAAGCTCGTTGTTGTCGGTCTTTCTAACGGCTCCTCTGGTATCAAAGTTCTTTCTCTCAAGAGCCGTATAGGTGACGCTTGCGCTTAGCCCTTTGACCCACGGCATATCGTAGCTAGCCTGCGCCGCCCAGCCTTGGACGTTCATGTGCGTGTTAGCCGCGGTCGGACCGGCGTTGCGATGCGGGGCGTCTTGTCTGCCTTTTACTAGATGTAGTTTTGCTTTTAGGCCCTCGGCGCCCGCGTCTTTAAAGTCGTATTCAAACAAAAGCTTATGCGTATTCATACCGGCATAACCCGTAAATACGAAAGGTCCGCGGATAGGAAGCAGCGTGTATGAGCCAGGACCGTTACCTAGACCAAATGCCAAAGCGTCGTTGTCGCCGACGGTCGTATAGGCATAAGAGGCGCTAAAGCCCACGAAATCATAAATGCCCGCTCTTAGACCGATCATATTTCCGTCGTAGTTTAGATCCTCCAGGCCTCTTGTGGTGCGAGACCCCTTGTACATCGCGTCAAAACCGAGATTAAAGTCGCCGACGGGTACTTTATAGTTAGCCTCGGCTAGGTAAAAGTTGATGTCGCCTTGCAGCGCGCCGCGCCTAAGATCGGTCACTCTAGCGTACGCGCCGGTTAGTTTTAGATTCGGGATACTTTGATTTATGACCGCGCCGGTAAAGATATTGTCAAACTCATACGCCACGGGTCCCATGCCGCCTACTATAACTCTATCTTTAAAGTGCGGAGCGCGTCCCTCTTTGCCGCCAGCTACGACGGCGCTTCTGCCTTGAAATTTATAGTACCAGCCGCCGATCAAGGTAGTGTTTGGTATGTCTTTATTTACGATCGTTAGACCCTCAAACGCCTCTTTGAACGCGCGAGTCGGATTGCCCGCTACTAGCGGAGTATTTACGTATTGACGGCCGAATTTTATATCGGTCTGCCCTATGCCGTAGCCCAGATACGCTTCGGACATTACCGCGCCTTGCGTTCTCCACTCTTTATCGTACAAGGTGCCGCTTTTTCTCATGCTGTTAAACGGCAAGAAGTTGCCCTGCCCCGTAACTCCGAGCCTAAAGCCGTAAAACGGATCGGTAACGTATCCAAGCTCAAGCTGTATGGACGTCAGCTGCTCGTCGTGTATCGGCGCGCGTTCGTCTTTTTGATCCGCGTACGTGGCTTGGATCTTGCCCGCTAGTTTTCCTTTGGTAAACGCCTCTTCAAAGGTGTCGGCTGCGTTTGCGGCGCCCAAAAAGCCAAGCGCCAAAACGGCGGCTAAACTTAGTTTTGCTAGTTTCATAAAAACTCCTTGGTTAAATTTAGCAAATTTACGTTCCGCAAATTTAATGCGGAACATTAATTTTTTTATTTAAGGATTATAGCACAGAAAATAATAAAATTCGCGTTAGATTTGTGATATTTGCTAAAAATATCGCCGATTTTAGGCAAATTTACACGACGGCGCGTTCTTTAAGCAATGTATAAAGTTTGATCGTCGAGATAAAAAACGTCACGATCGCAGGACCCAAGATAAGCCCCCAGAAGCCAAACGTCGAGATGCCTGCTATCATCGAGAAAAATAGCAGCAGCTCGTTGATCTTGGTCGGGATTTTTACGAGCTTATCGTTGATAAATTTAATCACGATCGGCTTTAAAAACGTATCTGCGACGATAGAGATCACGACGATAGTATAGACGGCGATGACGATCGCAGCCGCGGTGTTGCCGTTGGCAAACTCGTAAAGGCTAATAGGCCCCCAAGCAAGCAAGCCGCCTACTACCGGCACTAGCGAAGTAAAGGCAAAGAGTATGCCCATCAAAAAGCCGTTATAGCCGTAGGAAATCGTAATGATAGCAAAGAGACAACCCTGCAAAATCGCGTTTATCACGATAGAGTAAAGCACGACGCTCATGACGTTGGCCACTTCGCTGAGAATAAACTCGCTCTCGCTCTCCTTCATCGGAAGCGCGTTTTTTAGGTAGCCTACGAGCTCGCTGCCGTAAAGTAGAGCGAAAAAGAAAAATACGAGGATGAAAATCACGTCTACGAGAAAATTTACGCTTGATTTTCCGATGCCGGCTAAATTTGCGATGAGATTTGCCGAGATGGCCTTGACGTCGATGTCGGCGATCATCTCTTTGATTTTAGGCTCTAGAAATTTGATCGGTTCTGGTAGCTGAAATTTGCCGCTTTGAAAATAATCTAGCGTGTTTGTTACGTAGCCCGTGTTAAAGCTTGCCGCGTGTTTAGCCAGCTCGATCACGGCGTATAAAAGCGGCGCGATAAATAGCGAAAATAGCGCTAGCGTCGTAAGCGCAGCCGAGAGCGTCTTTTTGCCCTTGGTTAGCTGTAAAAATTTGACGTTTACGTTTGAGGTGGCGACGGCTAGCAAGGCGGCGATAAAGATATTTAGCAAAAACGGCTTAAAAAGATAGCCCACCAGTCCTAACGCGCACAGCATCAAAAGCCCGAAAAATATGCGGTTGTTTTTCATTTTTATCCTTTAGGGGCTTATTATATCAGATTTTGCGGGGTTTTGCGGACGGACGGGTAGCGGACGAGGCGGCTTTGGCGCGGCTGATAAAATCGGCGCGAAATTTGAGAAGGCTAAAATTCGCAAGCGCTAGTTTTAGCTTCGCTCTTATATTACTGAATTTAAGTTTAAAATTTATAGCGGGATAGCGTACCGAGTTTTTGGTTTAGTATTTGGTAAATTTGCCAAATATTTAAAATTAAGTGATTTTTAACCTAATAGATTTTATGCTTAAATCTCATTTTAAGGAGAGTAAATGAAAACCAAAATTGCATCTTTCGCACTAATTGCTGCTATTCTCGGTGGTTGCACTATGCCAAATTTACCAAAGGCATCAGACAAAAGCTACCAAAGTAGTACAACAGCCATACTCCCGTCTGTGAGTAACGCACTGGCTAATACTCAAGCTCCAAAAGATTTTAGAGAGCAGTTTGAAAGTGCCAAGCCTAGACTGCAAGAGTTTTTATCCAATATGGCTTGCTATAATTGGCAAAAAAATAATAAATACATGGAAGTCGGTAAAGCGCCACGCATAACAAAAGGAGCTTCTGGCATAAATACTTTTCGCTGCACTAAAGCCGAGTGTGGAGATCTTTTGCGAATAACCGACATAAAACCTATAGCAAAAAATGCTTTTAAATTTACCGTAGTTTTTATGGCGCCAGATAGCGAAGAGACAGCTAGCTATAACACACTCCAAGCAATCAAGCAAGCAAATGGCGAATGGCTGTTCAGATGGTAAACTTTAAGACTTGCATCTCTTGCAAGTCTTTCCTCTTGTTTTTAACGACTCGCCTCACTCCTCAAATAGCCCCCTTTGCGCATCTGCGTCAAATTTGAGCTTAAACGCCTCGTAGGCTTTAGCGCTAGCTAGCCTGCCTTTGGCGGTGCGCTCGATGTAGCCGTTAGCGAGTAGATAGGGCTCGATCACGTCCTCGACCGTGCCCTCGTCCTCACTTAGAGCCGCCGCGATCGTGCTTAGCCCCATCGGACGACGTTTGGCGGCGAGCAGGATTTCTAGGTACTTGATATCCATCTCGTCAAAGCCGATATCGTTTACGCCAAGCGCGTCCAGAGCCTCTTTGGCGCGAGGCTGCGAGATGATCGCTTCGTCGTTTACCTCGGCGAAGTCTCGTATGCGCTTTAGCAGTCGCAGCGCGATCCTAGGCGTAGCGCGCGAGCGAGCGGCAACCTCGAGAGCGGCGGCTTTTTCGCACTCTTTACCAAGCTTTACCGAGGCGATCTGTACGATACGAGCCAGCTCCTCTCTGGTATAAAACTGCAGCCTAAAATCCATACCGAAGCGATCCCTAAGGGGCGCTGAAATCATACCCGCGCGCGTCGTAGCGCCGATCAGCGTAAATTTAGGCAAGTCGATCTTGATAGTCTGCGCCGCAGGCCCGGAGCCTATGATGATATCTAGGCGAAAGTCCTCCATCGCCGGATACAGTACCTCCTCGATAGCAGGACTCAAGCGGTGTATCTCGTCGATAAATAGCACGTCGCCCTCTTGTAAATTCGTTAGCACCGCCGCCAGATCGCCGCTTTTTTCTATCATGGGTGCGGCCGTCATCTTGATGCTCACGCCCATTTCGTTTGCGATGATGTGCGCCAGCGTCGTCTTACCAAGGCCCGGCGGCCCGTAGAAGAGCACGTGATCCAGGCACTCGCCGCGCTTTTTGGCAGCCTTTATAAAGACGCCTAAATTTTGTTTGATTTTTTCCTGTCCGATGTAGTCCTCAAAGCGCGTGGGGCGCAGCGACACCTCAAAATCGTTTTCAAAGCTTATTTTTTCTATTTCTACTATTCTATCCATTTTTTCGGCTCTGTTTTTCGTAAATTTGCCGCATTTTACAAAAATTTGGGTAAGTTTTGGCTTTGGGCTAGGTTTAAACTAGGCCTTGCTTTAGGCGGTAAATTTGACGCTGTAAATGATTTTAAAATCGTATAAAGTAAAATTTGCTTGCAAATAAAAGATAAAATTTATCCGCTAAGCAAAGCGGATAAATCTCAAAATCAGCTTAAATTTGGCGAAAAATATAGATTATGGCCGACCAAATCGGTCAGAGCCTAAAACTCCGCTATTTTTGCTTTTAGCAGCTCGCAGTCGTCTATATTGCCGAATTTACAACCCTCCGCGATGGACTCGAATTTTTCGTAAATTTCGATATTTTTTTCGTAGTTTTCAAATCCCAAAGCCCTGCAGCCGTCGTCATTGCCGAGCTTACAAGCGCGCGAATAGCCGTCATACGCGTCATAAACCGCAAACTCTACGCCCTGCGCGTGTTCGTAAACATAGCCAAGAGCGTAGCAGCCAAGCGCATTTTTCATGTAGCACGAGATGTCAAATGCCTTGTAAGCACTGGCAAAATCACGCTTCACGCCAAGACCCTCATGCATCATCCTGCCGTAGTTGTAGCATCCCGCGCCGTCAAATTTAATGCAAGCCTTGCCGTATAAATTTATGGATTTTTTGAGATCATTTCGCGATTCGTAGATTAGGCCTAGGTTGTTGCAAGCCGCTTCAGAGCCTAGCTCGCAGCCTTTTTCGTAGAGGCGAAATATTTTATTTTCATCTTTTGGACCGAAAATTTCCTTGGCGTTTAAAAGCGCTAGATCAAAGCAGCCCGTACCGTTTCCAAGCTCGCACGATTTTTCAAAGAAAAGCTCGGCTTTTTTGCTATTTTTATCCGTTCCCAGCCCGCTAAAATACATGCTGCCAAGCACCGCGCAGCTAATCGCGTCGCCCTCCTCGCAAAGCGGCGATAAAATCTTGAAAGCAGCGTCATAATCGGCATTTTCGATCGCTTGCCTTGCTGCCTCTTCGCGCTTAGAAAACTGCTTTTGGCTTTGAGTTTGCTCGCTTTGTTCGCCAAGGCTATCGATGCCTAGCCCAAAATGCGGATTTGAGGCCGCTAGCGCGCTAAAAAACGTTGCTAAAATCAATAAAATTTTCAAACCTTACTCCTTATTTTTATGTCTAGCCTTGTTTTGATAGCAAATTTTATCCGCCAAATTTGACAAAAGATATTGCAAATTTTGGCTTTGAATTTAAGCCGAATTTTACTTATCGGTTTAAAATCTAAACCGCCCGCTTACTAAGTGCTCAAATTTATCCCGCCGACTAGATTTTGCAAAAACAAGCTAAATTTTATACTCAAACTCCTCGCAGGGAAAGGTCTTTTCTCTAACTTCGCGGGCGTAGGATTCTACCGCCGTTCGTACCAAATTTGCGCCGTCAAGGTATCGTTTTACGAATTTTGGCTTAAACTCGTCAAAGAACCCGAGCATATCGCTCCATACGAGCACCTGTCCGTCCACGTCGGCACCTGCGCCGATGCCGATGATAGGCATTTTTACGCTTTTTGCGACCTTTGCGGCGACGCTGCTAACCGTGCCCTCTAGCACCGCCGAGAATGCCCCCGCATACTCCAGAGCCTGCGCTTCTTCGATAAGGCGCGCCTCGTCGGCCTCGCTGCGCCCCTTTATCTTGTAGCCGCCTTCGTTTCGCACGAACTGAGGCATGAGCCCGATGTGAGCCATCACGTTTATACCCTCGCTAGCAAGCCTTTTTACGATAGGAGCGGCCTTTAGACCGCCTTCAAATTTGACTGCATCCGCGCCGGCTTTGATAAATTTCGTCGCGTTTTTTAACGCGGATTTTTCGTCCTGATAGCTACCAAAGGGCATATCCGCCACGACAAAAGCGCGCTTTGTGCCCTGCAAAACGGCCTTAACGTGATAAAACGCGTCGTTCATTTTTAGACTAAGCGTATCTTTTTTGCCGTTAAAGCTCATATTTAGACTGTCGCCCACTAAGATAATGTCGACGTAATCATCAAAAAGCCGCGCAAAAAGTGCGTCATAGGCGGTTATCATCACGATAGGCTGAACGCTTTTTTTGTTAATTATATCATAAATTGTAACTTTTTTGTTATTTTCTAGCATAAATTTCCCTTTAAATTTAGGTATTTTATTTTTAATTTTATCAAAAAAATGTTACAATGAAAGCAATTACGTTAAAGGACGGCAAATGGGATTGCTAAAAAGCCTTGAAATCGACTATTCCTATGATATCGCGGAGGAGTTTTTATCGCACTACGCCTTGATGTGCGATCTGATGGAACCGCTCATAATAAGCCTAAGCAGACCCGATAGATACGCAGGCAGCATCAACGAACTTTTTAGAATTTTTCATAATATCAAGTCTGCCGCCGGCTTTATGAGACTAGACCCGATACTAAAATTAACGACGCTAGCCGAGGAAATTTGCGAAGAGGCTAGGGCGATGAGCGGGCCTGCTAGCGACGAGTTCGTCGACTGGCTACTGATAGCTAGCGATCAGTTTGATAGATACAGAAACGATATCGAGAGCGATGCCGAGTTTTTTAGCTCGCTAGACGGAAATATCGTAAAAATCCCGGAAAAACTATGCGTTTGACAAAAAATACAAAAAATAATATAATCCGCAACCTTTAAAACGAGGCTAAATTTAGCCTATTCTTACGGGAGCGACTTGGCTTCGACAGGAGCAGAGCGGTCACGGTGGCACGTCGCTTTGAGCAAAGCGTAAAAAGCTCAACTAAATTTAAACGCAAACAACGTTAACTACGCTCCTGCTTACGCTAAAGCTGCGTAAGTTCAGTTGAGCCTCGCCTAGTCAGATACTAGCTAAGACGGCGGCGAGTAACCCCAGCTAGCGTAGGTTGGCGGCCTGACGAGCTGCTAGCCGAAATCTTGTCTTAGTCTAAAATAAGGTTTTGGAAAGTGAGCCCTTTTAGATGAATTTTTCACTTTTGCTAAGCGTGTAGAGGCTGTGATCGGTTTGTTTTTGGACAGGGGTTCGATCCCCCTCGCTTCCACCAATTATCATTTTCAAGAGATTTCAAAAGACTTCAGAAAGCCCTAAAATACGAGCTTTAAACCGCTTTTAGCATTTCATAAGATTTCATACAATATCATACATTTTCAAGAAAATAAGTGTGTTTTTGAGTGCGCAAGAGTAAAACGCTAAATTTTTACACACTCAAAACGGTTAAATCGTGTTATGCCCTAAAAATCGTCATCTTAGCTAATACCAAAGCGGAGATTTTAAGAGCCAACGAACCCTAGCCCACTTTTTAAAAAAGAACCGAAAAAGGCGAGAAAATGGCGACCTTTGCGAAAGATAGCCAGCTAAAAGCATACACATTAAAAGACGGCAAAGCTAGAGAGTGGATTAAAGATATTTCTACTCCGTATCTTTACGTCTACGCGGTGCAGGGCAAAAAGAGCCTAACCAAGACTTTTATTTTTAGATACGCCGACGAGGAGCGCAAAACTAATCAAATCATCATAGGCAAGTATCCGAGTATCACGTTAGCCGAAGCAAGAGCTAAAGCTGCCGAGCTAAAAAGACTAAAAGAGAGAGGCGAGGACATAAAAAAAGCCGTAATAGCTCAAAAGGCGGTTAAATTTGCGGACGTGGCGCGCGAGTGGATAGAAAAAGAGCAGACAAAAAGCGCTTCATCGCTGAGTAGAGAAACGGGGCGGATAAATAACTACCTTATGCCCTATCTAAAAGACGGCGACGTTAAAACGCTAGCGCGCAGGGATTACGCGCAGGTCATCGAGCGCATACAAGAGACCGAAACCAAAAAGGGCATAAGCCACGACACGAGCAAACGCACGTTTAGACTACTTCGCAAAATTTTAGACCTAGCCGTTAGTAAAGGCTACATCGACCATAACCCGACGCGCGACATAATCTTTACCGATACCTTTAAAACCTCAAAATGCGAGAACTTCAGGGCGATAACCGACCCCGAGAGGTTAGGCGAGCTTTTAAGGGCGATTGACGGCTTTAGAGGCTCAAACAGCACCAAGCAGGCGTTAATATTTGGCACACACACTTTTTTGCGCAGCGTGAACGTCAGGGAGCTAAAATGGCAATACGTGAGTTTTGATAAAGACCTCATCATATTTCCGGCGGGCGCAATGAAAATGCGCGCGGACTTCGCCGTGCCGTTAAGCAGGCAAACAAAAGAGCTTTTAAAGGCTCAATACGAGATAAGGCGGGGTGATTTCGTGTTTCCTAGCGACATAACGAGCCTAAAGCCTCTAAGTGAGAACACGCTCAATTATGCGCTTAAAAGGCTAGGTTTCGGCGATGAGACGGTATTTCACGGGCTAAGGGCGACCGCCTCGACGCTACTAAACGAAAATATCAAACGACACGGCAAAGACGCGGAAATAATCGAGCTTTGCCTAGACCACAGAGAGCGCAATAAAATAAAATCAATCTACGACAGAAGCCAAAGGCTAGACGAGCGCGCCGAGCTTATGCAGTGGTGGAGCGATTATTTAGACGAAGTGAAAGGGGAATAAATGGCAAATAAAACGCGAAGCAATAACGCAAGGGGTAAAGGCAGAGATAAAGACCTAGAAGCCTTTGACGACGGCAAAGTAGACAAAGACGCGGCGAAAGCCGAGGCGATAGAGGCGTTTATTAACAGAATTTTAAACGCTTTTATCTCTTTATCTCGTCGCGAAAAAGCTTTTTTTCGCAAAATGATTAATGATGTTAAAAATAGCAAAATAGACGGCTTTACGCCAGATGATTTTTATTTTCTTACCAAATTTGACGGAGTATTAGACGCAGGCGACAAGGCTCGCGGGGCGTTATGTTATTATTTCTCTAGTCTTTGCAACCTAGCCGAACAAGAGGAAAAGCAGCAGAGCAACCAGGACGCAATAAGGCGTTACGAAAATTTTAAAAGAGCCGTTAAGCTTTTAAGGCTAGCGTTACCGCAGGGCTACTTTTTTAATAGATTTCAAGAGCTAGAGGAATACAAAGAAAGCCCAGACTTTAAAAAAGCCGAAGTAGTCGTATATTTTGCCGAGTTCTTAAGAAAAGCAAACGATTATTTTAATAGCGATAGCGCAATAAACCATTATTTAAAAAAGGGCGAAAAAAAACAGCGAGAAAAAGATAATTTTCGCGAAAATTTGAACGCCATAGCCGATTTTTACAAAATAAAAGCAATAAGTGCTATCGACGACGGCAAATTAACCCAAAATATTTGTGATTACGTTATGCAAAATTTTGCCGATTTCCTAGCTGAATATGAAAAAACGGAAAACGATTTCCGTAAATCGGACAAATAGAGCAAAACCACTATAAATGCGCGGTTATCCCTGAAAAATAAGACCGCGCTAAACCCCTACAAAACCCAGTAATTTTTTAAAAATTACCCCCAATTTCCCCATTTTTCAAAAAAAACGGAAAATAAAATCCGTGGACGCAAGCGCGCAGAAACGCTAAATTTCACTCATATTTATTCAAGTGCGCACGCGGATAAATAATATCACTCGTAAGGAGTTTTTATTATGAACCCATTAATCGTAAAGAACAACACACTAAGCCCGAAAGAAACGGCGCAGTATTTAGGCATTTCGACCGCTACGTTATGGCGTTTTATGAAACGCGACGATTTCCCGAAGCCTAAACGCCTAACCGAGCGCACTATTCGCTTTTTAAAAAGCGAGCTAGACGCGTATTTACAAGATAGGAGTGCGTAAGATGAAAGCTTTTAAAGACGATAACGAGGCTAGGTTATACGGGCGTTTTTATGTTCGTTTATCCAAATACCCCGAAATTAAGGCGATTTACGCGCAGACGGACGAGCAGGAGCGAAGCGAGTATCGCGAGGGCGTGATTAAAGCCCTTTGTGTAGCCTTTGATTTGTTTGAGGAGCGCGAAACGGAGCTAAATCAAAAGAGTATCGGCCAAATAGCGCGAGAGTGCAGAGAGATAAAAGACGCGCCCGAACTTTACGTAAAAATGCTAAAAGAGTGCTACCCCGATATTTATCTCAAACACTTACAAGACGAGCAAAGCGGAGACAATACGGCAGACTTTAAGCCCGTAGCCTTTGATTTGTTTTGCGCTTTGACCGAGCAGGCGAGAGAGCTAAACGCGTTACAAGCCGAAAACCAACGGCTAAGAGAGCGATTTTTTCAAAGGAGCGCGAATAATGAGTAAGCTAGTATTTACGCCTAGCAAACTTTGCTTTAGCTCGGGCGATGAGGTTATGCTAAAGGCATTCAAAAAGCGTTTGCACGCTTACAAGGTGGCGAGTTTAGACGGCGTCGCCCAGCCTTTGCTTGATTGCGCTTATGATTTGTTTCATATCGTGCAGACGCAGAGCAGAAGCATAAAAGAGCTAGAAATAAAAGCAGGCATAAGAGAGGAGAATAACCGATGATACGAAGCAAACATAAAACGGCATTAATAAAAATGATGTGGGACGGAACGGAAATAACCGCGGGGCGAATATTTGGCATAAGTAACGCCAATCAGTATTTAGTAGAGCTTTTTAGAGAAAAAATCGTTAAATTTAGATGGTGCACGGACGCAAATACCCCTAAAAGACGGTTTAAATTATGGCGTATCGACGATTTCCAAAAGGCTAAAAGATATTTAGGGGGCAAAATATGAGCGCAATAGTAGCATTTAACAATCTAAATTTAGAGATTTCGGAGTATCAAGACACCTGGAGCTTATCAAATAAGCAAGTAGCGCAGGGGTTTGGCGTAAGCGAGGAAGCTATCCGCTCACAAAAAGCTAGGAACGAGTTTAAAGAGGGCGTGCACTTCTATCTGTTGCAAAATGCAACAGGTAACGCAAAGCAGACTTTTTGGACTAAAAAAGGCATTATTACGCTAGGCTTTAAACTGACGGAAACGCCGCAGACGATTTTATTTCGAGATTGGGCGAGCGATTTTATCCTAAACGGCAGCAACCGCCCTTTGGATATTCAAAACGTCTTAGCAGACCCGCGAGCGGCCGCCGATATTCTTTTGAGGCTAGCCGATACGCAAGACGAAGTAAAACGCCTAGAGTGCAAAGTAAAAGCCGATGAGCCTTACGTAGATTTTGCGCGAGCCGTTGAGGTTAGCAAGGGCGATATTAAAATAGGCGAGTATGCGAAAATCCTTTGCGATAAAGATAAGGGCATAGACATAGGCGGAACGCGTTTATTTGCCCTAATGCGCGAGTTAGGCATTCTAAGGGCAAATAATGAACCTTATCAGAAATACTTAGATTTGGGGTATTTGGATTTCAAATTGCGGACGATAACGTTACCAAACGGCGAGGCGATATTAAGATTTACACCGTTGATAACGCCAAAGGGTCAAGTAAAGTTAGCTAAAAAGCTAATCGAGGCGATAAAAGCTAAAAATGCGCCTCAATTAGCAGAGGGTTAATTAAAGATTTATAGGGGCGGTTAGTGTCAAGCGATCCGCCCTCTTTGGATATTAAAACGTGGAAATATTACCCCAAATTACCCAAATACTAGCTGAAACGCCTAGCATAGCCATAGACACCATACGCGCGAGTTTCCTAAAAAACAGAATAACGCGCAAACACTACACCAAAATAGAACTACTTAAAAGCATAGCCAAAACGCACGGGCTGAAATGGCGCAAAATGCAGGATACGAAAGAGATAAAAATATCGAATCGGTATGAGTTTCGAGGGCTAAAGATAACCGAGCTTTACGAACTCGAAAATCTAAGCATATTCTACGCCGCTACAAAAGCCCCCAACGAGTGCAGGCAGCGCGCCGTGATTGAGTTTTACGGGCTAAAGCAGTATCATAAGCCCGCCCCGCCCTTTGACCTCGTAGCGGAGCTTTTAGGCGCGGTTAATAACGTCTCGAGCGTTGATTTGTGTTTCGACCGCCCCGAGCCGTTTAACCTGGACGCATTCGACAAAGCTCAAATAGGCGATACGACGTATTTAAAAATGGGGCTTACGGCGTTAGAGCGCGTCTATTTTTACGATAAAGCCAAAAAGAATAATCTAAATTTACCGCTGTATCGCGCCGAAGCTACCGCTCCGATCGTCGATTTAAATAAACCTGCATTACTACCTAGAGCCGAACGCCTGGAGCTACAATTATGCCAAGCGGTGCGCGATTTCTCGCAAATAATCGAGTTCGCGACCGCCCCCGAACTGCCGAAGCTCACCGCGCCTACATACAAGGCAAAGAATAACAAAAGAGAGCTAAGGGCGTGATAACCGCTGATAGCTTATGAAAAGATTTTAAGCCTGATTTTCGTAGAATTTAGCCCAAATGCTAAAAAGGCTACTAATGAATAACGAAATATTTGACGAGTGGAACGAGATTAAAAAAGAGCTAGACGGCTCAAAGCAAGGTTACGTAAAAGCAGGTAAAATCTATTGGCTAAGCGTAGGGCGAAATATCGGGACTGAAATTTACGGCAAAGGCGATAAGTTTTTAAGACCCGTGCTAGCCGTCAAGACCGTTTTTAAAAAAGCGTTTATCGGCGTGCCGATAAGCTCAAAGACCAAAAACAAAAGCGGTTTTGCGTATCATAAATTTACCGATACCGACGGCAAAGAGCAAGTAGCGATACTTACGCAAATAAGGCTATTTGACACGAAAAGAGTGATTAACGCGCGCAAAGGCGGAATAACAAGCGAGGATTTTAATGCCGTAAAAGAAAAGCTAAGGGATTTTTTTGGATGATTACCCCGGGTACTAAGCCCGGGTAGCCGAGCGATTAAACTCGACCCAATCCAAAGCGAGGGCTTTGGTAATTCTTGATTATACAACCTAAAGCCTAAAAAGTCAAGCAAAATAAATCTATCTGATAGCTTATGATAGCGAGAGAGTATCAAATAAAGCCGTAACGTTACATTGTAACGCGCCCGTAACCTCATCGCATATTATTCCGCCTATTTTTGACCCGAAAACCGCCCGAACCTTAAGCCGATTTTTACCCGTTTCGTTTACTTTAAGAAACGCTAAAACGTGTATCGCTTTTCGTTATCATACGTTATCATTCGTAACGCGAAAATTAAAATCGCATTTTGATTTTAAAATCAATGCTAGCCTGCGCCCATACGGGGCTAGCGCGCAATTTATCCGAAAGTAAAAAACGCGTTTTTAAGTTTCAGACCCCCTTAGTAGGTACCACCGCATTTACTTTTCCTCTCTCAAAATCCATACCTAAATGAAAAAATCCGCCCCCGAACCTTAAATCATAGTCGCGCCCAAAAACAAAAATCTAGTAAGTAAAGCGAATAATAGCCCGTAGAATAAAAATAAGGGGGCTACGAGCGATAAAAAGACCCTGAGACGTACAAAGATACCAAAAAGAGTTAAAATCAATGAGAGGGCTTTATTTTGAGTTTAAAAGCGATGAGGTAGATTTAATAGCCCATAGGCGCAAAGTAAAAGGGCGTAGCCGTTACCGACGCCCCCTGGGATAGAGGGGGCAGATTTAATCTTACCCCTTTGGATTTCAAGAAAAAATGAAAACGGACTTTTCGCCAAATTTGGAGAAAACTAACCGACCCAATATTTGACCCGTTAAAGCTAGGCGCGAGAGGTTTACCGCAAAAAAGGGAAAACCCTAAAAGCTAGGTGAATTAAAGTCATAGAGCTAAACGAGAGATAATCAAGGCTAAAAGCTAGGTACGCTCAACGTAGGTAGGTATATTTAACATAGGTAGCTAACGCATTTTTGCGCCAAGTAAGCTAGGGGAATTGAATACCGCCAGCTGGGTAAATTTAACTTAGGTAGCTATCGGAGAGAGATTTAATTACGCGTCAGTATTAAGGCTTTTTAACAATATCCACGAGGTTATTAACCAAGCTCACAGCATTATCAAATTTGCGCGCCTTATCGTAGTTGATAAGCCAACTCTCGACCCATTCGGGCACGTTGTCCGATTGTTTCCAATTCGTGACGCTGGTGTAATTCATTTTGACAAGCTCCGCAAACTCTTTTTTAGTAAGACCGACGGCGCCGAGCATAGCCTCAAAACTATCATATTGCATTTTTATCCTTTTAATAAATATTTTGTGTGTATATTTTACAGAAACACGCCTAAAAGATTTATTAAACTATTGACAATTAAAATAAAAGATGTTATTATTACGCAAATTGACGCTAAAAAGATGTTTTTAAAATCAATAATAATAAATAAATAGTTTAACCAAAAGGAGACCCAATGCAATTAACATTCGACATAGCCGACGAGCTAGACCTAACCAACGAGATACCGAGCGCGCTAAACGCTATTAGTGCTTTAGTGCTAGCCTTGCCGTATTTTAAAAAGCACGCAGGCATTAACGACGCTACCGTTATGAGCGCAAGCTACTTCTTAGCAGGTGCGATTGACGACGTAGCCCAAGTGGTGCGAGATTACGCAGATAAGAAAATAGCCGAACAAAAAGAGGAGACAAAGAAATGCTAATACTAGCCAACCCGGACAGACTGACAACCAAAGAGGGCTTTAACGCCCTTATCAGGCAAAATAACGGCGGTAGCGACGAGGTAAGCGAGCAAATAATACATAACGTGGGCTATTTAGTCTATTGTAGCAATATTTACGCGCTAAGACGGCTAAAAAGCTATCAGGATAAAATAGAGAGCCTGCTAGCCGACAAGATGATACTAAAAAGCGAGAACGAAAGGCTGCATAGCAGGATAAAAGAGTTAATCGAAATTAACGACGAGCTTCAAAACGAGCTAAGCGAAAGGGGGCTAGAGATAGAAAATTTAAACGAGGAATTAACCCAAAGGCGCGAACAATAAACAAAAGAGACTTTAACCAAG